>JAQGHM010000317.1 GCA_028291615.1 Phycisphaerales bacterium
CTGAGGCAAGACCATCCGTGGCGACCTTGTTCATTGGCAAACTCAAATCATCTTCCGGAATGACAAGACTTGTCACCGTTGACTTAGTCCTCGGACTTACAAACGACGGCCGATTGGGATTCGATACGCACGTCATCACCCCTGCCGGGATGACGAGCGGTCTGGTTTCCGTAGAACGAGTGGATTCCAGTGGATTGCGAGACGGGCCGGATAACTCGCTCGGATTGATCTCGTCGCTTTGGCACATCGAGACGCTAAGGATTTTTGACATCGGGATCCCAGGGACGAGTCCATGTTTCGGTCCAAGGTTACGATTGGCCCTGTCGATGACTTGGGGATGTTCGAGGACCAAATTACAGGGCAGCTCTGCGATGACGGAAGTGTACGGCTTCAAATTAGTGGATGGAGCACCGCGGCACTAGAAAAGGCATTCGGCCTTCAGCCGAGCCCCGAGTAGCAGTCCCTTTTCAGTGCAGGCCGTCTACTCCACCGGCTCCCCAAGCCGCTCGAGGCCCGACGGGGCGGATCGCCCCCCATTGTCATTCGACGAAGTGAATGCGGCTGCACCGCGAAGTAAAAGGACTCTCGATTCGCCCCGTCACCCTCGCGTCCCAGGGAGCCTCGCGTCTTTCGCATTCGGAACCGCCCCGCACTCCGGACAGCGCTCGGGCGTGGCGCGGAGGTCGTAGCCGCACGCGGGGCAGAGGCCCACTCGACGCGGCGCGGGCCGCCGGTTGATCCTCCTAAGAGACCAGCAGAACGGGGGGATGGCCAGGAGGAGCGCCACGGCGTAGTGCGGGACGACGACGATCCGCATCGTGCCCGTCCTCGGGTAGCCGAAGTGCCGGGTATACCGGCACCCACCCGACCCGAAGCCCGCCCGCATCACAATGTCGGGGTTCCTCGCCGGGTCGAGCACCAACCGGAGGGGAATCGGCTGATAGCGGAATCGGCGGGATGTCGAAGGGGGCTCGTCGGACGCGGGGCCGTCGAGTCGTGCGGAGTGGAAAAGCAGCCTCCCCCGCCCCGCGAGCACGAAGTCCGACCCCAGGTACGGTCCCGCCGCGCGGTGGGACAACGAGTCCCCGGTGCGATAGCTCCGCACCCACAGCACGCCAGTCGCCAGGCACAACGCCAGCGAGACACCCGCCAAAATGTTTAACAGGATGCAACGCAAGCGATACACGCGATGATTCTACCGCGCGTACGTCCCGCGTCGCCCTCCCGGGCCCCGCGGAGCCTCGCGTCTCGCGCGATCGGCGGACAAGCCGGCAGGCCGACGGGGCGGCCCCCCCTTAGTGAGATGCCGCGGCGGCTGAAAGTCCTTTGCTCCCGTCGCCCGTCCTGAGCTCGTCGAAGGGCGCAGCGACGATCCTCATCTGCGGACGCACAGGGATGACCGCCACCCCGCGAGCGACGCGTCTTCGTTTGGTCATTGCTGTTTGATCATTGGCATTCGTTTGATCTTTGATGCTTGGGCTTGGTACTAGAATGACCAAATCCCACGCTCCAAATCTCAAACGAAACTCAAGGGCCAATCAACCAAGGACCAAACCTTCGTCCCTCCGTGCCTTCCCCCTACCCGCGCATCTGACCACGGTGCGCATTTGGGACCCTCCGCGCGCACCCCCCCCAAACAAAAAATCCCCGCCACTCCCCTCAATATCAACGTCAAATCCAGCCTTTTTCCCGCGCGATGCGCAAACGTGGTCCCAATCGCGCACCACCGCCCGTTATAGGGAGGACAAGCTATGCGCCTCGACAACCGATCGCTCCCGCCCGCGCCGCGACCGCACCCCGCGCGCCAAACCACGCCAAAGCGCGCCGAACCCTGCCACCGCGCCCGTGCAAAACGAACCCACCTCCACGCCCCTCAAAACAGCCAGTCCCGCAACCTCTTCCCCAATCGGCAATTCGCAATCGCCAATCGGCAATCCCCAAACCCCCACCACCGCGCCCGCGCAAAACGAACCCACCTTCTCCCCCATCTCTCCGCGCCGCCGTCTCCCATTTCTTCCCCCGATTCACCCTCATTTCCCCGCGCCAAACCCGCGATTACTCCGCGAAAACCCGCGAAAAACCCTCACTTTGCCCCCCGCCCGCCTCGCCCCAATTTCGTGCCCAACTCTCAACCCCATCAACCCTTACATCAACTCCCGCCCGCGAGACACGAATCACGCAACATTTTTCCCGCAACCCACGTCAAAACCGCCGCTGCAAAAGGCGACAAGCTGCTGCGACTTCGCAAGCTCAGAACGACGGAACAAACCACCTGTGGCAGGGGATTCACATCATGCGTAATATCGCGACCTTGAACGACACATTGACAGCAAATCGGCCAGAACGCGCCATGACCGCCGCGTGGCGCTCCTACGCCACATCGATCGCGCGCCGCGAGCCCCTGCTCTTTGCCCTGCTGATCGTCATCCACCTCATCCCCATCTGGGCCTTCACCTACCTGCCCACCACCGATGGCGCAGCCCACGTCGCCAACGCCGACGTCATGCGCAAGATCGGTCAGCCCGCGCACGACGTCTTCGCCCGCTACTACTTCGTCAGCAAATCCCCAAACCCCAACCTGATCGGCCACCTGCTCCTCGCCGCCTTCCTCTACATCGTCAAGCCGGTCGTCGCTGAGAAACTGCTGGTCAGCCTCTACATCGTCCTCTTCCCGCTCTCGGTGCGCTACGCCGTGCGCGGCATTCGCAAACAGGCGACGCCGCTCGCATTCCTAGCGTTCCCGATGATCTACAGCTACGTCTTCGCCCAGGGCTTTTACAATTTCTGCCTGAGCATTCCCGTCTTCTTCTTCCTTGTTGGATATTGGGTGCGCCATCGCGACCGCCTCAACGTCCGGCGGGGCCTCGTGCTGGCGGGGCTGGCGATGCTCCTCTACGCCAGCCACCTCTTCTCGCTGCTGATGGCCTGTGGCGTTCTAGGCGTCATGACCGCCTGGTTCTCTGGCCGAGAGCTAATGGAGAAGCCCGCGGTCAATCGGCGACGCGCCGTCCGCCGGGCGGTCATCACGATGCTGGCGCTCCTGCCGGGCGTGATCCTGTCGCTCCGCTATCGACCGGCGGCCGGGCAATACCCACCGGTGGATTGGTCACTCAAAGAGGATGTCATCGCGCTGCTAAAGTTCGGATCAATGGTCTCCTACCGCGCAAACGAAGCGTGGCTGGGCGGAGCACTCGCCAGCATCTTTGGCGCGCTGACGCTATTGGTGTTGATCACAAAAATAACCCGCCGAAGCTGGTCGCGCTGGGACGCGCTGCTGCTGTTCCCCGTAGGTCTGGCGGCAGTCTACCTCAAGGCGCACGACCCAGCGTCGGTCCACTTTTACATCCCCCCGCGCGTGATGCTCTATTGCTATCTGACACTGCTGCTCTGGCTCGCTGGCCAGCCGATGACGAGGAGCGTCCGCTGGGCTGTCCCGCCACTGGCGACGATCATCGCGCTGGCTTTCGTCGCCAGCCACGCCCTGAAATACCGAGAGTTTGCCCCGCAATTGCGCGAGTTCGTCTCCGCGGGCGATCATATCCGCCCCAACTCGACCTTCCTGCCGCTGATCTTCGCCCCGCAGGGATGCGACGCGGCAGGCCGCCCGTCATCAATTGACGTCGCGCCCTTCTACATGGCCAGCGGCTACATCGCCGCGGCGCGCGAGTCAGTTGATCTGCGCAACTACGAGGCCAACACTGATCACTTCCCCGTCCGCTTCCTGCCGGACCGCAATCCCTACGATTACCTCGCAGTCGGCAAAGGGCTCGAATCGATCCCACCCAAAATCGACCTGCCCAAGTTCCGCGCCGCGGGCGGACAGGTCGATTACGTGCTCGTCTGGGGCATGACCGACGAACAGCGGAAGATGCCGGATACCGTCGCCCTGCTCGCACAACTCGCCAACGGTTACGAAGAAATCCAACTCCCCAATGCAAAGTGGACCGAGCTTTGGAAGCGCCGCGACCTTCAATAATCCCGTCGGCAGAACACCCACGCGGCGAGGCTCAGCATGACCGCCTCAAATCCCAACGAAGTGCCGAGCACCCAGCCGAGCGAGCGGCTACGCTCGATGTCCATTTGCGCGTATTTGAGATCGTTCTGCTCGATGTCTCGCTCCTCGCTGACGCGATGGCGACGCCGCTGGCGATTGTCGGCGGCGGCGTCGAGGATGCTGCTCATTTCGTCGCGGCTGAGCAGGCGGTGCTCGAGGAGGGCGATGGTCTCGCTGGTCTTGGGGGCGACCGCCATCACGCCATGCACCAGCCGGTGAAAGAAGCGCAACTGCTTGATGGTGGTGTCGGCATCCGTGACCCAACTTCTCAGGTTGTCGCGGGCGGCGCGGTTGGAGGCGAGCCACGGATCGTCGGGCTGGCCCTGCTCCTTCTTCGCTTCGAGCGCTTGGATCTTTGGATCAAGCTCATTGGCGCGGTGAATCCAAGCCTCTCGCTTTTGCTCGCGAACGGTCTGGTGGCTAGCGAGTTGGATCTCGGCGAAGTAGACCACGAAGGCAAGCAGCCAGACCAGCAGCGACAACAGCAGCGCCGCCGTGGTCGAACGGGTGAGAAGCCCGAAGAGGACCTGCGCTGAATAGAGGTAACTGAAGAAGCAGACGACGATCGGAATTGCAAGAAACAGTCCCGGCTCCCAGGTCTTGCCGCGGACGCGCATGACGATAAAGCCCAGGACGGAAAAGACGCTTACCTGAAGCGTGACGAAGACCAGACCCGTGGCGTACTTGGTCAGAAAGAGGCGCAGGCGGGAGATTGGCTTGGACAGGTAAAGATCGACTGAGCCGCCGGCAACGAAGTCGGGGAAAATGCCGGCGGTGGAGATCAGGGCAAGGATGGTCGCGGCCCAGGTCAACCAGATCTCGATGAGGACTTGACTGAACAAGAGCTTGTACAACGCACCGCCGGGGAAGGGGATGGGAAGCTCCCATGCGGCGATGGTTACGACGCCTTTTGCGTTCACGCCGACCAAGGCGAAGGCGCCGACGGCCACCGCGGTCAGGATCATGACGATGCAGAACATGCGCTTGGCGCGGAGTTCGCGGAAGGCGTCGTGGAAGATATCC
>JAQGHM010000284.1 GCA_028291615.1 Phycisphaerales bacterium
CGTGCGCGGCGGATAGATTACCGAGGAGGGTCGATTTGGGATAGTCGAAGCGGGGCAAGAGTTTTGAATCGGTTTGCTTTCGCACCCGGACGGTCCGCCCGATATACTTGAAGCGGTGGGAGATGCCTGGGCCCCCCTGGAAAACCGACCATGATCCTTCACGTCCTGCGAGCACTGTTCATTCTCCTGATGGGTGCGGTCGGGTATTTCCTGCTGCTGCAGCCGTCGGCGACGGAAATGCTCGGCCAGTTCACCTGGCTGACGATGATCATCACGCTCAGCGTCGGCGTGTTCATCGTCTGCGCCGACATCCTCTCGCCGCGGCGCAAGCTGGCGATGTTCTCGGGAACGTTTCTGGGCCTGGTGGTGGGGATCTTCATCGCTTACGCGCTGTCGTTCGTCGTGACGCTGGTCGTGGACAACTACCTCCCCGCGATTTCCGACACCGCGCAGGATTTCCTCAGCAAGAGCTACACGCTCAACAAGCGGGTCTACAGCAACCGCGACGCGGTGGTGCAGAATCTTAACCTCGTGCTGGGCGTGATCTGCTGCTACCTGTCGATCAGCTTCATCCTCCAGACCAAGGACGACTTTCGATTCATCATCCCGTACGTCGAATTCTCCAAACAGACGAAGGGGTCGCGGCCGATCCTGCTGGATACAAGCATATTGATCGACGGGCGCATCACCGACATCGCGGCGACCGGCATCTTTGAAAGCCAGCTCATCGTGCCGCGATTTGTATTGGACGAATTACAACTGGTCGCCGACAGCGGCGACAAGCTCAAGCGCAATCGCGGGCGGCGCGGGCTTGATGTGTTGACGAAGCTGCGCGGGCTGTCGCGCACCGAGGTCATCATCTACGACCACTCGGTACACAGCGAGACCGAAGTGGATGGGGTCGATCAGAAACTGCTGGCGCTGGCCAAGCAGCTCAACGCGCGGGTGCTGACCACCGACTTCAACCTGAACAAAGTCGCACAGCTCCGCGGCGTGGACGTGATCAACATCAATGATCTTTCGCACGCCCTGAAACCCGTCGTGCTGCCCGGCGAGAAGATGAACGTCCGCCTGATGAAGGGCGGCGAAGAGCCCGGCCAGGGTGTGGGATACCTCGACGACGGCACGATGGTCGTGGTGGAGCAGGGACGGGGGCACCTGAACGAAGAGGTCGAGTTCACCGTCACCAGCGCGCTGCAGACGTCGGCGGGTCGAATGATCTTCGGCCGCATGGGCGACGGCGCGCCCACGGCGGGCGGACCCGGCGCGCCGCGCCGGCAGCGGCCCCATCACGAAGCGCAGCCCTGACTCACGCGATATGCCCGACTTCGCCGTGATTATTCCCGCCGCCGGCTCATCCTCGCGTTTTGGCGGGCCGCGCAACAAGCTGCTCGAAACGCTCGCGGGACAAACGGTCATCGCCCGCACGGTCAATGCATTCCTTCAGCGCCGCGACGTCGTCCGCGTGATCCTGCCGACGGCGCTGGATGAGCTGAAGGCCCTTCTCCCGCAAGACTCACGCATCATCTTCTGCCCGGGCGGGCCGACCCGCGCCGACAGTGTTCACAATGGACTTAAAGCCGCGCCGGAATCGATTGAGTGGGTCGCCGTCCATGATGGCGCAAGGCCGCTGATCTCACAGGGGCTGATTGATCGCACGCTCGCCGCCGCCGTTGCGCACGGGGCGGCGGTCCCGGCGCTGGCGGTGTCGCTGACGATCAAACAAGCCAAAGGCCCCCTGCCGGCGCGGGTGGAACGTACCCTCCCGCGCGAGCAGCTCTGGGCTATGCAAACACCGCAGATCGTCCGTCGCGCCGACCTGCTCAAGGCCTTCGCAAGCTGCCCGATCCCCCTGTCGCAGGTGACGGACGACGTGCAATTGATCGAGCTTGCGGGTGGCGAGGTTTGGCTGGTCGCCGGCGAAGAGCGAAATCTTAAGATCACGATGCCGACGGATTTGCCCATCGCCGAGATGCTGTTGGCATCGGACCGCGGCGCTGCGGAGTAGTAGTGCTCCTACCGAAGCGGGCGCACGTCGGTTATACAACGGCCATGCAATTCCAGGTCGCGATCATCGCTGAGTCGGGAAGCGCCGGCGCGACGCTGCAACACGCCCGAGACGCGCTGGCGCGGTTCGGCGTACCGTTCGCCGACCAGAAGATTGATGAGAACCGCGCGAATGTCCGCGAAGTCATTGCGGCTTCAGAGGCAGCCGGGGCGATGGTCTTCATCGTCGCAAACACATCAGCCGATCCGCTCTCAGCCGTCGTCGCCGGCCTAACGATCAAACCGGTGCTAGCAGTGCCACTGGATTCGCCCGCCCTGGCGCCGCTGGACGCGCTGCGCGCCTCAACGCGAGGCGGCCCACCGGTGGCGTCGCTGGCAATTGGAAAGGCCGGCGCGACCAACGCCGCGCTCCTGGCGGTGGCGATCCTGGCGAATATTGATCCGATCTTGCGCGATAAGTTGAACAACTTTCGCAGCCAACAGACGGCGGCGGTCTTGGCCGATCGACTGGAATAGGTCAGGCGTGTTCCGAATGCGCATCCGCCCTTCGCGAATGTCGGCCCCGCCGTTACAATCCGCCGCGCCAGCCCCCGTGGCGGAAAGGCAGACGCTTCGGACTTAAAATCCGATGACCTCGCGGTCGTGCGGGTTCGATTCCCGCCGGGGGCATGAATTTACTGGATCAGATCGGCGATCCTCTCTTCGATCTGCGCGAACGGCGTACCCTTTACGAGATAGTCGCTCGCGCCGGCGGCTTGGGCGCGGCTGCGGGTCTTCTCGTCGCTCAGCGCGGAGTACATCACCACCGGCGTGCGCGCGATCCGCGGGTCGGCGCGGATCGCCGTCAGCACCCCGAACCCGTCCATATCCGGCATCATCACGTCCAACAGGACCACGTCCGCATGAAATTCATGCAACCGCTTTGGCGTGTCCTCGCCCTCAGTCAGGCAGGTCGCACACCAGCCCGAGCGCTGAAACAGCCGCCGCAAGGTGTCGCAGGTGTCGAAGTGATCGTCAACGATCAGGATATTTGCCATTTCAACGTCTTCCTCGATGAGAGAACCAATGAGCATAGGCTCATCGGTGTCGAGCCGATACCCGCAAAATCTGAAGGCAGTCCTTCCCCGATTTAGCGACCAATTGCGAAACACGCGATTCACTCCAACGCTCGCACCTTCGGCGTCTATTAGCCGTACCACTCAGCCGCGTCATGCATAGCCGAATCATCCATATTCTCGCGATCGCTTGTCTGGCTGGCGCCGCCCGGGCCGACGATGCGATCTACGAGCGGTCGCCGATCAAATACCTCACCACGCCGCCGCGCGATCCGGTGGCTCAACTGCAACAGCAGATCGATTCAGGGCAAATCCGGCTCGATTACGATCCCGCAACGGGCTATCTGCCGGCATTGCTCAGGGCGCTGAACATCCCCATCTCATCCCAGGTGCTGGTCTTCTCAAAAACCAGCTTCCAGCGCGACTTGATCAACCCCGCGCATCCGCGGGCGCTCTACTTTAATGATGACGTCTACGTCGGCTTCGTGCAGGGCGGCGACGTGCTCGAGATCGCCTCCACCGATCCGCGCAACGGGCCCAACTATTACACGCTTCGCCAACGCCAGACGGGCGGCCCCACCTTCGTCAGGCAGACCGATGCCTGCCTGCAATGCCACGCCTCATCCATGACCAACGATATGCCGGGTCACTTGGTGAGGTCAGTCTTCCCGGACGGCGATGGCCAGCCGATCCTCTCCGCCGGCACCTTCCGCACCAATCCCACCAGCCCGCTGAAGCAGCGCTGGGGCGGGTGGTACGTCACGGGAACATCGGGCCCACAAGTGCACATGGGCAACGTCATCTCGGCTGACAAAGATGACCCCGAAAAAACCGACTTCACCGCCGGCAGCAACCTGAAGGATCTCGCTGCGAAGATCGACACGTCGCCTTACCCGTCGCCGCACAGTGACATCGTCGCGCTGATGACGCTGGAGCATCAGGCGCACATTCACAACCTGATCACCCGCGCCAACTTCCTCACGCGCCTCGCCATGCACGACTCGGCCGAACTCAACAAAGCACTGGGCCGCCCCGCGGGCTATCGTTCCGAAAGCACCATCAGCCGCATTGACAACGCCGTTGAGCCGCTGCTCAAGGGCATGCTCTTTTGCGAAGAGACGAAGCTCACTGCGGAGATCGCGGGCACTAGCGGCTTCGCGAAAGAATTCTCCGCTCGCGGCCCGCGCGACCAGGCCGGTCGTTCCCTGCGCGACCTGGATCTCAAGACGCGAATGTTCAAGTACCCCTGCAGTTACCTGATCTATTCCGAATCGTTCGATGCGCTTCCCGCCGAAGCACGCGACCGCTTCTTCGTCCGCCTGCATGAGGTGCTCAACGGACAGGAACAGTCGAAGGATTTCGCGCATCTGACGGCGGCCGATCGAAAGGCCATCAGCGAGATCCTTGCGGCGACGAAAAAAATGTAAGCACCCGCCCCGCGCCGTCGTTACCATACGGCGATGTCCCTACCGCCGCCCACTGAACCGCTGGAATACGCCAGTCCCGCGCCGACCCGGCGCCGGCCGCTGATCGACGTCCCGCTCGCTTTCAGTTGTCTCTCAGCCGCAATCGCCGTCACCGTGGTCCTCTTCATCGTCGTCCCCCGCGCCGAAGAAACCTTCAAGACTTTCGGGACCAAGCTCCCCACGTCCACGATCCTCTTGCTCAATTTCTCGCGCTTCTGCCAAAGCGGCGGCATCGCATTCGTCTGGATCCTCTTCGCGTTGCCGCCGATCATCGTCCCCCTCGTCCGGCCCTGGCCGCCACCCGATTCCCGCCGCCGTTATTTCCGACTGTCTCGCCTGCTGCTAACGGTCTTCCTCATGTTCTTCTTCGGCTGGATGATCCTCGCACTCTTCCAACCCTACGTCGCATTGATCGATGCCGTGTCCAATTCGCCGAAATAGATTCACCCCGCGCGCCAAACCCCATCCGTTCCCAGCATTTCAAACGGCCGGAAGTTTGCCATGTATTCCATCGCCCCGCACCCCTTCACCCAGTACCCCAGGTAGTAATGCGGAATCGAATTCCGCCGCGCCCAGTCGATCTCCCACATCGCCGAAAACGTCCCGAGGCCACGCTTCGCCTCATCGGGATCGAAGTAAAAGTAGACGCTGCTCAATGACGGCGCGCACACATCGCAAATCCCCACGCCCAGCAGGTTGCCCGCCGCATCGCGATAGCACACCTCCATCGTCTCCACCGGCGAATCGTAGAGAAACGACGTGAACCCCTGCCAATCCCCCTCCTCTGCGGCCCCGTGCCAATGCCGGCGATACTTCTCGTAAAGCGCGTGCTTCTCTTCGGTCGGCTCGGGCTGGTCGATGCTGACGATCAGGTCCTGATTCTTCCGCCAGCACCGGCGCTGCGTCTTGTCGGGCGCGAACGTGGCGACTGGCACGCGGATCGGAATGCAATCCCGGCATCCGCCGCAGATGGGTTGGTACACGACGCGGCCGCTGCGGCGAAAGCCGGCATCCATGAAGGCGTGATAAAGCTCGCCGGGAATCGAAGGCGCCCAGAAGGCGCGCGTCCGCGCCACCCGATCGGGAAAATACGAACACGGATGTTCCGGGGTGACGGCCAGACGCACCGCGACAGGAGTCGGATGACCTGGATAATGACTGATGCTCTGCCCCGACTCCGGCGCGTCCATGTCGGCATTTTACGCCAGACAAGGCACGCCCGTCTCGCGCTCGATCAATACGCCACCGCGAACAATACCTCGGTCTCGGTCTCTTCCCCGGTGAAGATGCACTTTCCCGTCCCGCCCGGCTGATCGAACGGGATGCACCTTACCGTCGCCTTGGTTTCATCCTTGATTTTCGCCTCCGCCTCGCGCGACGGCTTAAACCACGCCCGCACGAAGCCCCCCTTCGTTTCGAAAATCTCCTTCATTTGCGCGTACGTCTCGGCCCGGCGGATATTTTCGTCCCGGAACTTCGCCGCCTTGTCGAACATCGCCTTGTGCATCTCGTCGAGCTTCCCGCGCAACCATGCCGCCGAGACCTCGCCCACCTGCACCATCGCCTTGCTGCGGTCCAGGCGCTGCTTGAAGACGAACGCCCCGCCATCCACGTCGCGCGGGCCGACTTCCATCCGGAACGGCACGCCGCGCTGCTCCCAGTGATACTGCTTATCCCCCGGCCGCGAATCGCGCCAGTCCACCACGATCCGCTGATCGCTCGCCTTGTCGAAAAAGTACGACGCGATCCCCTCCGCCTTGGCCCGCTTAGCGACCGCCGCCACTTCCTCCGCACCGACCAGCGCTACCAATATCTTTTCGATAAACTCCCGCACCTTCGCCGCCTCTTCCGGACTCTTGAAGATCGGCACGATCGCCGTCACGACCGGCGCCACCTTAGGCGGCACCACCAACCCCTCATCATCCGAATGCGCCATGATCATCGCGCCGATCAACCGCGTGCTCACGCCCCAGCTCGTGGTCCAAACATGCTGCTGCTTCTGGTCGCGCCCGAGATACTTGATGTCGAACGCCTTGGAGAAGTTCTGCCCGAGGTTATGGCTCGTCCCCGCCTGTAGGGCTTTGCCGTCCTGCATGAGCGCTTCGATGCAATATGTCGTATCCGCGCCGGGAAATTTTTCGCTCTCGGTCTTTTCGCCCTTTACTACCGGAATCGCCAGTACCTCCTCGGCGAAGGCCGCATACACATCCAACATCCGCAGCGTCTCCTCCTGCGCCTCCTCCGGCGTCTCGTGCGCCGTGTGCCCCTCCTGCCAAAGGAACTCCGCCGTCCGCAAAAACAGCCGCGTCCGCATCTCCCAGCGCATCACGTTGCACCACTGGTTGATCAGGATCGGCAGGTCGCGGTAGCTCTGCACCCATTGCGCATACATGTGCCCGATCATCGTCTCCGACGTCGGCCGGATCACCAGCGGCTCTTCCAGCGGCGAGGCGGGCTTCAGCACGCCGGGCTTATTCGGATCTTTCTCCAATCGCGAATGCGTCACCACCGCGCACTCCATCGCAAACCCCTCCACGTGCTGCGCCTCCTTCGCCAAAAACGACTGCGGAATCAGCAGCGGAAAATAGGCATTGACGTGCCCCGTCTCCTTGAACCGCCGATCCAGATCGCGCTGGATCGCCTCCCAGATCGCGTACCCCTCCGGCCGAATCACCATGCACCCTTTCACCGGCGAATAATCCGCGAGTTGCGCGGCTTTGATCACGTCGATGTACCACTGGTTGTAATCCTGCGCACGGGGTTTGATGTTCTTGGCCATAGAAGGCGGAATGATAGAGTTTTCCGCGTCCCTGCACAGGGCGCGGACGATGCCAGTCGCAAGATTCCCACTGCCGCGACCCCAGGTCGCCTTACCCCACCGCCTCCAGCTTCGCGTACTCCAGGATCAGCGTCTTGCTGCCCGCCGTGTTGAACTCGATGATCGCCCGCGTCTGGCTTCCCATCGGCGTAATCTCCGCCACCCGCCCCAGGCCGAACATCTTGTGCCGCACGAGTTGCCCGCGCTTGAACTGACCGCCCAGCCGCTCGGATTCCGCCTCCATACGCTGGCGGATATAGCCGTCTTCGTCTCCCTCGCTGAACGACTCCACCCCCGTTCGGTCGATCACCTGCAGGTCCTGCTGCGACATCTCATTGAGGAACGGCGACGCCACCGTCCGCTCGCGCAGGCCGCGAATCGTCCGATACGCCGCCTTTGAGATGATCAGCTTTTCCTGCGCCCGCGTGATGCCGACAAAGCAAAGCCGCCGCTCTTCCTCCAGTTCCTCCGGATTCCCCCGCGCCCGCGCGTGCGGCAGGCAACCCTCCTCCAAACCGATCATCGCCACCACCGGGAATTCCAAGCCTTTGGCCGCATGCAGCGTCATCATCGTCACCGCCCCACCGTTGTCGCGCAACGCATCGGTGTCGCTCACCAGCGAGACTTGCGCCAGGTAATCGACCACTGATCCGTCGGGATTGCCGCTGTCGTACTCGGCCGCCGAACTGATCAACTCGTTGATGTTCCCAAGCTCATCCTGCTCTTCGCCGCCCGCCTTTTTGTAGAAATCTTCCAGCCCGCTTTGGCGCACGACCGCTTCCATCAGCTTGGTCACCCGCCCCTTGCTCTTGGTGAACATGTCCGCCGCCACCGCAGCCTCTTCACCGTCATCAAACGCCATCCGCCGCCAGCCGATCACCTGCTCGACAAACCCCTTGCACGCCTTGATCGCCCGCGCGTTCAGGCCGCTGATTTTCTCCGCGTCGCACAGCGCGCCCCACAGGCTCGTCGCGTTGCCGACCGCATACGTTGCGAACTGCTTCATCGTCCCATCGCTGATCCCCCGCGCCGGCGTATTGGCGACCCGCTCCAGGCTCACTTCGTCGCTCGGGTTGGCCACCACGCGCAGGTACGCCAGCACGTCCTTGATCTCCTTGCGGTTGTAAAACTCCACGCCCCGCGCGATGTAGTACGGCACGTTCTCCTTCCGCAGCGCATCCTCCATCACGCGCGACAGGGAATTCATGCGGTAAAAGACCGCCACCTGATTCCACGAATATCCGTGTTTGTCCTTCAGCTCCTTCAACCGCTGCGTCACGGCGTGCGCTTCATCATGCTCGTCCCCAGCGAGGAAGAGCGTCGCCTTTTCCCCCTGGTCGTTCTCCGTCCAGAGCGACTTATCCTTCCGCTGCCGGTTGTGCGCGATCAGCTTCGACGCGATCGACAAGATCGTCTTGGTCGAGCGGTAATTCTGCTCCAGCCGCACCACCTTCGCGTCCGGATAGTCCTGCTCGAACTCCATGATGTTGCGGATGTCCGCCCCGCGCCAGGCGTAGATCGACTGGTCCGGATCGCCCACCACGCAGATGTTCTTGTGCCGCTGCGCCAGCACGTGAGCCAGCACGTATTGCGCCCGGTTCGTATCCTGGTATTCGTCGATCAAAATGTAAGAGAACCGCTCCTGCATCTCCTTCAAGACCGTCGGTTGATCGCGAAACGCCTGCACCGCGCGCAGAAGCAGATCGTCAAAATCCAGCGCGTTGCTAGCCGCCAGCAGCTTCTGATACTTCTCGTAAACCCGCGCCACGGTCTTCGAATAAAAATCCCCCGCAGACCGCGTGAAATCTGCCGGCGAGATCAACTGGTTCTTCGCGTTGCTGATCTTCGCATGCACGGTGCCCGGCGGAAAATTCGTCGTCGAAAGCTCCAGCGTCTTCAGCGCGTCCTTGATCACCTTGTTCTGATCCGACGAATCGTAAATCGAAAAGTTGTTCGCCAGCCCGATCTGCGGCGCGTAATGCCGCAGGATGCGCAGGCAGAGCGAGTGGAACGTGCAGATCGTCGGCCAAGGCTGGTCGAGCCGCCCAAAGTCGCGAATGCCCCGCCCCAGCAGCTTCTCGATCCGCTGCTTCATCTCCCCCGCCGCCTTGTTGGTAAACGTGATCGCCAGGATCGAACTCGCCGGAATCCCCTGCGAAACCAGGTGCGCCACCCGCCGCGTGAGCACCCGCGTCTTCCCCGACCCCGCCCCCGCAATGATCAGCAGCGGGCCATCCACATGGCGCACGGCCTCGCGCTGGGGCTCTGTGAGGTCAGCAACTAACTCCTGTGCATCGATCAAAACACGTCTCCGTACAAGTAACCCTGCGCGCGATCATAGCAGGCTTGGAGACGTTTTTAACCCTCGCAAAGCGCGCTTGAGAATTTCAAAAAAATACCGCGAGTGACAGGTCACACGTCTCAGCAGGCGGTACAACTCAATCCGACTGCGGAGACCTCTAACCTGTCACCCGCGGCTAGCGCGAATTCACGACCCCGCCGCGTTACTCGCCCGAAAGATGGGCGCTCAATTCCGTCAGGTATTCGTACAACGCCGTCGCCGTGTTCTCGCTGGCGTCGTCGCCCTGGTGCAGCAGCGTAAAGTTTTCGTTCAACCCAGCCTTGGCCATCTGCCACAGCGGCCGCCGCAGTCCGCCCTGCGTCAGGTACTCGTGGTACTTGCCGCGGAAGAACTCGTAGCCGTCCGAGTGTTCCTCGAACCATTCCCAGAGTTCCATCGGCG
>JAQGHM010000301.1 GCA_028291615.1 Phycisphaerales bacterium
GGTGACCAAAACCTGGGACCTCCGCCGCCCGCCCGTGGTCTTCCCCAACTTCATGAATTTCCCCGAGACCCTTGCCCCCCTCCCCGCCGACGACGCTCACCCCACGATTGTCTGCATCGGCCGCATCGAACCCCTCAAGGGGCAGGACACGCTCGCCAAGGCTTTCTCCATCATCGCGCCCCGCCATCCCGGCGCGCGCCTCGTCATCATCGGCCCCGATCGCTGGCCCGGCAAACAACGCTTCGCCGAACTGCTCCCCGGCATCGTCCCCGACCCCGCCATCCGAAGCCGCATCGACCTCCCCGGCGCAGTCCCCCTCGAAACCGTCGCCCAGATGCTCCGCGACGCGCGCCTCGCCGTCATCTCCAGCCGCGGCTTCGAGTCCTTCTCCTATGCCGCCCTCGAATCACTCGCCGCCGGCCGCCCCGTCGTCGCCACCGCCACCGGCGCGCTCCCCGAAATCATCGAGCACGAGCAGACTGGCCTGATCGTCCCCGCCGCCGACCCGCGCGCCATGGCCGCTGCCATGGACCGCCTCCTAAGCGACCGGACTTACTCCGAGCAACTCGGCGCCGCCGGCTTCGAGTCCGCCCGCCAGCGCTGCCACACCCCGCGCGTCCTGCCGCAGATCCTGCAAACCTACGAAGAAGCCACGAACTTCTACTCCCACGTCCAAGCCGCCCGCTCCGAGCGCACCGCCCTCCAGTGGCGCAGCGCCATCGACGAAGCACGGCGGCAACTCGACCTCGAGCGCGACGCCGCGCCGCCGTCGCATCCCATTGAATCGAGCGACCCGACGCCCATGCAGGAATTTCTTCCCCCGCAGCTAGACGTCGCTTAAGCTGCCCCGATGGCCATCGACTACAGAAGCAAAGCGGCACTAGTCACCGGACGCACCGGTACCCTCTGGGGCGAATTCAAAAACTTCGCTTTCAAGGGAAACCTGATCGACCTGGCCGTTGCCGTCGTCCTGGGCGCGTCCTTCGCCAAGGTCATCGACGCCATCGTCAAGGGCATCATCATGCCCCTGATCAGCTACGTCGATTTCGGCAAAAGCGGCGGTTACGAGACATGGCACATAGGCCGCTTGCAAATCGGCTTCGTCCTGGCCGAACTCCTCAACTTCACCCTGGTGGCACTCGCCGTCTTCATAGTAATCGTCAAGGTCGTCGGCGCACTCCTAAAACGCGCCGCCCCCCCGCCCCCCGCCGGCGAACCCACCAGCAAAGAATGCCCCTACTGCCTCATGACCATCCCCCTGAAAGCCCAACGCTGCGGCCACTGCACCAGCGAACTCACCTCCTAAACACGCAAAATGCATGGCACAAATGAAAGCGGGACGCGAGTGGAGAGCACTCGCGTCCCGGATTGTGTGGCGGCTTCGTACCCTAGCGCTTGTTTGCGCCGGTTGAGGAGATGTGCCCCTCGAAGGAGCCGCTGGGTGGTGCCGGCGACGGTGTTGTAGAGGCATTCGACGAGGAAGGTTCCGGTGGCGTTGGCGAAGCGGCCGGTGCCGCCGGTGATGGTGGCGTTTTCCTCGATGTAGATGACGCCGGGGGTGTCAGTAGGTGCGGACTGGCCGGTGAAGTCGGCGGTCAGGGTGTCGCCGTTGGCGGCGGTGAAGAGGTAAGAGCCTTCGGCCGTACCGTGGCCGCGGTCGACGACGTGGGGGATGGAGACGGAACTTGCCGAGGTGATTGGCGTTGCCTCGGCCGCTGATGGCGACGGCGACGATCAGGGGCGTCGGGAATTCACCATGGAAGTCCCGAGGTATAGCCCAATTTGCGCTGTTCATCGGTTAACTGGAAAAGCCCACGGAACAAGTTCCGTGGACTTTCGTCAGGCGCGAATGCCATGCTCTTGGCGACCGCGACGGTTACTTCCGCTTGTTCGCACCGGGGGAGGTGATGGTGCCCTCGAACGATCCGGTGGTGGTCCCGGCGATGCGGTCGTAGAGGCGCTGGACGACGAAGCTGCCGCTGGCGCCCGCGAACCGGCCGGTGCCGCCGGTGATGGTCGCGGTTTCGACGATGGCGATGACGCCGGAGGTCGCCGTCGGATGCGCCACCCCGGTGAAGTCGGCGTAGACCTTGTCACCGTTGGCCGCGGTGAACTCGTAGCGCCCGGCGGCGGTGCGCGTCGGGGTGTTGACCAGGTGCGGGGCGATGACCGCGAACTGCCCGAGGTGATTGGCATTGCCCGCGGCCTCCACCAGCACGGCGTCGGTCACGGGATCAACCGAAGAGTGGGAAACGACGCCGTCGAAGCTCCCGTTGAACGGAACCTCCTCGGACGCCGCAACCGGGCGGGCAAACAGGACCGCAGCCAGCGCCGTCAGCGCGACACACACGATAGGACGAAAGCGATACATGTGCTCTTTCCTTTGGTCCGCGCATTACCATGGTTAGACATCGTTCGCGGCGCGCAGACCGTTCGCCGCGGCGGTGTCGCGGGTCGGTGAGTGTCCTTCTTTGCGGTTGGACTCACCGGCCGCTGTTTAGCCAATCCATCTTCTGGTTTAGATTTAGAAGCGTGGTGCTATGGATGTAATTGCGCGACCGGGCGATTGGGAGACATGAGATGTTGGAATGTGTCGCAGGTCACCGCGCGCGGTAATTATTTGATTGCAGGCCGGGTAGTAGGGGCGGGCATTAATTGGGTCAGATCCCAAACCTTGATCGTGTGGTCGCGGCTTCCGGAGTAGAGGAGGTGGCCGTCGATGCTGAAGGCCACGCTGCTGACCAGCGCCTCATGACCCCGAAAGCTGCGCACGAGTTCGCCGGTGACGCTGTCCCAGATTTTGACTGTGCTGTCCTCGCCGGCCGAGGCAATCCAGCGGCCGTCATCGGGGCTGAACGCGACGGTGTAGATATCGGCGGTGTGACCGTGAAGGGTCTTTATCATCTGGCCGCTCTGGACGTCCCAGATAATGACGGTGTTATGTTCGCCGCCGCTTGCCAGGCGCTTGCCGTCGGGGCTGAAGGCGATGTTGACGCACTGACCCGGCACGCGGCCCTGCAGGGGTGGGCGAGGCTCTTGTGGTCCTGTCAGGCGGGTGGCGTCCCAGAGTTGTATCTGCCCGTCTCCGCTTACTGAGGCGAGGGTCTTGCCGTCGGTGCTGAAGGTGATCGCGCGGACCTCCCGCCATTTGTGCTTGCCGAACTTGCAAACCGCCTGGCCGGTTCTTGCGTCCCAAACCTCGATGAGGCGATTCATGCCGCCGGTGACGAGGTACTGGTCGTCAGGGCTGAATGCGGCGGTGAATAATTCCTTCTCGCTGGGAACCCTGCAACGTTCGACACCGGTACGCGCGTCCCAGACTATGGCGGTGAATTGCATGCCGTCGAAACCGGCGGAAGCGATATACGGTCCGTTCTGTTGCCAGGAGAGATCGAAGGTAACGAAGGGTTGGCGGTTAAAATCCAAGCGGACGTCCTTGGTCTGGGCGTTCCAGATTTTGACGGGGGTACGGAATCCGCCGGAGGCGATCTCTTTGCCGTTGGGGCTCTCGGTGACGCGCCATACCTCGTCTTCGTGTTGCGTGAAGGTGAACTTCTCCTGGTGCTCGTCGCCGCGCAACGGGGTCGCGTCCCAGATGCGGATGGTCCCGTCGGCGCCGGCCGAGGCGAGGCGGTGACCGTCGGGGTCGGGGCTGAAGGTCACGCACAGGCAGGGGTCGAGGTGCCCGCGGAGACCGAGCACCTCGCGCCCCGTTTGGGCGTCCCAGAGGCGAACGGTTTTGTCTTCACCGCCCGAGGCGATGTGCTCGCCGTCGGGGCTGTAGGCGACGCAGGCGATGAAGCCGGTATGCGGCATCGAGAGAATTATTTTTCCGGTCGTGGTAGACCAGACGTTGACCGTGCGTCCGTAGCCGCTCTGGGCGAGGCGCGTGCCATCGGGGCTGAACGCCAGGGCGGTAATGGGATTATGGTCTTCGGGTAAGCTGAGTAGTTCGCCACCTTTTTCAGTGTCCCAGATCTTGATGATGCCTCGCCAGGTTCCCGAAGCCAGGCGCCGGCCGTCGGGACTGAACGCGACGGTGGGGGGGCGCGGTTCGCCGTAGGGGAAGGCGTGGAGCAATTGCCCCTTGCGCCAATCCCAGAGGTTGAGCATGCCGTCAGCGCCGGCGGCAATGCGGTCGCCGTCGGGGCTGAAGGCCACGGCGTAGGCGGTTCCGACGTGCAGGGCGGTATCGCAGGGGCGTTTGAAAACCTCGCGTCCGTGGTCGGTTAAATCCCAGACCCGGAACAATTTGTCCGCCCCAGCAGACGCGACGAAATTGCCGCTGGGGTGGAACGTGACACAGTGCGTCCAACCGACGTGTGCGTTGGGGATGCTCAGAATGAGCTGGCCGGTCTTGCTGTCGTAGATTTTAACGGTGCCGTCGGCACCGGCGGCGGCGAGGCGCAGACCGTTGGGGCTGAAGGCGACGCTGCAGACCTCGTGGCCGGCTGGGATGACCACCGGCTCGACCCGGCAGAGCCGCATGAGGTAATGCCATTCCCACTTGCGCAGGTCCGGCGGACAGTCCTCGAGGGCGAGGCGGGCGCTGCGGAGGTTGTCGGAAAGGGTGAGCTCACGGTCGGCGACGATGATGAGCCGGAAGTACGATTCGCTGCGGCGGGAATGCGATTCGCTGCGTTCGCGGACTAACGACTGCTTCAGTCCGTCGTTGGCGCGCCAGACGAGGATTGTGCTGATTGCGACCGCCAATACCGCCAGCATCGCTCCTAACGCGAGCGCCGACGTAACGGCCACCGCCGCCTTATGCCGGCGGCCAAGTTTGCGCAAGCGGTACCAGGCAGAGGGTGGACAGGCGGATACCGGTTCATCGCGCAAATAGCATTCGATGTCGCGAGCCAGGGCCGTGGCCGATTCGTAGCGGCGCGTGCGGTCCTTCTCCAGCGCTTTCATGACGATCCAGTCGAGCTCGCCGCGCACGGTGGTGCTGAGGCGCCGAAGTGCGTGTCCCTGGTCGGTGGTGACGGACGGCGCGGTCGCCGCGGTGGCCAGCCGAGTGCTGGGGATTGGGGGCTCTTCCTCGCGGATGATGCGGCGGACCTCATCGAGGGGCGCCGACCCGAGTCGCTTGCGGTCGAACGGGGTGCTTCCGGTCAACAGTTCGTAGAGGAGGACGCCAAGGGAATAGACGTCGCTGCGGGTGTCGACGTCGATGCCGCCCATCTGGGCCTGCTCGGGGCTCATGTAGAGGGGCGTGCCGACCATCTGGGCGAATTGGGTGAAGAGCGTTTTGTCGGTCAGTTGCTGACCGGTGGCCTTGGCGACGCCAAAGTCGATCACCTTGGGCACGGGCCGGTCGTCGCGCACCATGACCAGGATGTTGTTGGGCTTGAGATCGCGATGGATCAGCCCTTTGGTGTGAGCGTGCTGCACCGCCTGGCAGACGCGCACGAACAGTTCCAAACGTGCTCGAGCGAGGAGCTTGTGTCGCTCGCAGTATTCGGTGATTGGCACGCCTGGGACCAGCTCCATGACGAAGTACGGCTGGCCGGTGTCGGTGGTGCCGGCGTCGAAGACCTTGGCGATGTTCTCGTGGTCCATCATCGCGAGGGCCTGGCGCTCGGCCTCGAAGCGGGCGATGACCTGCTTCGTGTCCATTCCCGCCTTGATGACCTTGAGCGCGACTCGCCGGCGGACCGGTTGCTGCTGCTCGGCCATGAATACGACGCCGAACCCACCCTCGCCGATGCGCTCCAGCAGCTTGTAACGGCCGACCATGTTGCCGATGCGCTCGGCCACGGGCTTGGCGTGGAGGGCCTGGTCGATCCCGGACTGCTCCATCACGAGCATGGCCGGAAACAGCTCGCGGATCTCGGAGGCTAGGGCGCGGTGCTGCTGCGCGTACTCCTCGACGGAGGGGCGCTCGCCGCGGCGGCACCGGCCGGCGAAGTCGTCGGCTAATTCGGCGAGCAACTGGTTTGCGGAGTCATCGTCATCAGCGGAATGATCGATCGGGGGGGTGTCGCTCATGGGCGTATTTCCGTGAGTCCGCCGGGCATGGCGGCGAGGATGTCCTTGAGCCGCTTGAGCGCGCGGACGTAGCGCTTGGCGGCGGCGCGTTCCTGGATTCCGAGAACCGCCGCGGCCTCTTCGTTTGTCAATTGCTCGAAGTGGCGCAGCGCCAGGACCTCGCGGTCGGTCTCATCCATGTTGTCCAGCACCCCGCGCAGGCGGAGCTTGGCTTCCGAGCGGGCCGCTGCGGTACCCGGGCCGGTGGCGTGACCGCTCAGTTGCTCTATAAGCGCCGCTGAGGTGGCGTCGGGCGCGAGGCATGGATTGAGGGGGACATCCCGGGCGGCGTCACGTTGTTTCGTGCCGAGGTGGTGGCGGTGGATTTCCAACAGTTTGTTGCTGACGATCCCACGAAGCCAGAGGAACACGGGCATGGGCGGGTGACGGAAGTAATCCTCGCGGTGGTCCGTTGCGGCGAGGAAACCCTCCTGAACGACGTCCGAGGCATCAACGCGGCTGCGCACGCGGGGATCGAGCCGGAATGCGACCATCCGCTCGAGCCGCTGCTCGTGTTCGATCAATAGCGCACCCCAGGCCAGCTCATCGCCTGCGGTTGCGCGCTGCAAGAGTGTGCCGGCCTCGCGTGATCGCCCGGTGATAGATGGCATCCTATGACCCTAATTGCGCAAAGCGGTCGTTCGGAGACAGCGGAAACGATGTGTAGCAGTTGCAGTGTACGCTCTTGCTGGAGCAATCGGGAGAAAATGTCAGCGTGGGGCATAGTCGCTGCGGTCCCAGCCGGTGGCTTTTACTTCTTCTTCGGCGATGGGGGCGATATCGACCCTGGCTTTGAGCTGGTAGAGCATGCCGCGCCAGCCTAGATGTTGTCTGGCTATGACGGGGGTGCAGGGTCGGGCGCGGTTGTAGCGCTTGCGGACCATTTCGATGAAGAGGTCGATGCCGCGGCGGAAGTCGGCTTGGTCGCCGAAGTCGAACTCGCCGCCGCAGTAGCGGGCGCGCCAACTCCAGTCGGTGTAGGCGTCGGTGAGGCTGCGGCGGTCTTGGTCGGCGGGGTCGTCGGTGATCCAGGACCATTCCCGCATGACGGCGATGCGGTCTTCGGTGCGGCCGGTGGTCAGGGGGCGGTCCATCTTGCGGAAGAGGTCCCAGAGGGTGTCGTCGAGCTCGAGCATGCAGCCGAAGTCGATGACGCCGAGGCGACCGTCGGGCATAAAGATGAAATTGCCAGGGTGGAAGTCGGCGTAGAGCGTGCGGCCGGCGTAGAGCATGCGGTACCAGGCGCGGAGCATTTTTTTGGCGAATTCGTTGCGGGTTTCCTGGGAGGGGTTGGTGGCGAGGAATGCATTGAGGTGCAGGCCTTCGAGGTGTTCCATGGTGAGGACGCGGCCGGTGGAGCGCTCTGGGTAGACTTGGGGGATAACGATGCCATCTTCGTCGCGGAAGAGTGCGCGCATTTTTTGGAGGGTGGCGGCTTCGCGGACGTAGTCGGTCTCGCGCTCGAGCCTGGTGCGGAGGTCGTCGAATTGCTCGCGGGTGTTTTCCCAGTCGGAGCTGAGGCGGGCGGGGAGGAGGAAGAGGAAGAGGTTGCGGAAGTCCTCGCGGATGCTGCGGGCGATGCCGGGGTATTGGATCTTGACGGCTACGTCCTGGCCGGTGGTTAGGCGGGCGCGGTGCACCTGGCCGAGAGATGCGGCGGCGAAGGCGCGTTTGTCGAAGGAGGCGAAGAGATGCTCGGGGTCATCGCCAAGCTCGTTGTAGACCATTTCGCGGAGGAGGGACCAGTGCATGGGCGGGGCGGCGAAGTGGAGTTTCTCGAGGGTTTGGACGAACTCGTCGGGGACGATGTCGGGGAAGTTGCCCAGGGTTTGGCCGACCTTCATGGTAGCGCCGCGGAGGTAGTTCATGGAATCCAAGACGCGCGCGGCGGTGCGCCAGTGGGTTTCGGCGAGGAGGCGCTCCTTGTCGGCTGCGTTCTTGAACCAGCCGCGGATCCAGTAGAAGAGGTAGGCGGCGGCGATCTTGGCTTGCAGGGTGCCGAGGAGACCGAGGCGACGCAAGCGGCCTACGGGGAC
>JAQGHM010000318.1 GCA_028291615.1 Phycisphaerales bacterium
AATTCTGCCTGTACGTGTGGGCTGCAGTAGCAGCTTCCGTAGGTGAGAATCCTGCGGTTAACGCGGCTGCTCAGGCAGCTCGGTGATCGTACATCGATCACACAGCAGGCACACAAGAGACCCCGGCGCTTCCGAGCGCCGGGGTCTCTTTCATTTCTAGGACGACTGCGACATTTCAAAACCAGTCACCCATCAAGTACGATCCGCCCGCGTCACAAGGATCGACTCATGCGCCGCAATTCTCTAATACTCGTTCTCGCCTGCTGCGCCATCGCGTTCGTCGCGCTCGCAGACGATCCGGCCAACATCGCCTCCGCGCCCGCGCTTGACCCTGCCCGCCACGTCCAGCGCATCACGATCAAATCCCCCCACCAGAAGGGCGAGACGATCATCGAGGTCCTCCTGCCCGATCATTTCGACCCCGCCGCGCCCCACAAGGTCGTCTACGTCCTCCCCGTAGAAACCGGCCTAGGCGGCCGCTTCGGTGACGGCCTCATGGAAGTCCGCAAGCTCGACCTGCACAACGCGCACAACGTCATCTGCGTCACGATGTCTTTCGACACCATCCCCTGGTACATGAACCACGCCACCGATCCCCACATCCAGCAGGAAAGCTACCTCAAGCAAGTCGTGCTTCTGATAGAATCGCAATACAAAACCCCAACCGACCAGTCCGGCCGCCTGCTCCTCGGCTTCAGCAAGTCAGGCTACGGCGCAATCGCCTCCCTCCTCCGCGACCCCGATTTCTATGGCTGCGCCGCCGCGTGGGATGCCCCGCTCATGCTCAAGCCCGCCGACTGGCGATCCTTTGAGATCCCCAAAGCCTGCGGCACGCAGGAGCGCTTCGCCGACTACCACCTCGAATTGCTCATCGCCAAAGTCCCCGACGCCTTCAAGAAATCCAAGCGCCTCGCCATCCTAGGTGAAGCCAGTTTCGGCTCTGAGCCTGGCAAGCGCTACGCCCCCGACGGCCACACCCAATCCTTCCACAAGCTCCTGGAAAAATCTTCAATCCCCCACGCGTACAACGATGACCTCCGCGTCCCACACACCTGGTCCGCCGGCTGGCTCAAACCCGCCTTCGAAACCCTGATTACCCTCTCCCACGATCAAAAGTGAAGCGATCGCCCATGCCCAACAACACCGCCCGCCCAAAACTCGCCGCCTTCCCCAAAGCCTGGATGGACGACCTCACCCTCACCGGCAAGATGTCCCTCCGCCAGTGGATCGACATCGCCGCCTCCCTAAAGGTCGATGGCGTAGAACTCTACTTCGACTTCCTCGACCTCAAGGACGCCAGCACCTGGCCCGCCACCCGCCGCATGATCGAAGACGCCGGCCTCGCCATGCCCATGCTCTGCGTCTCCCCCGACTTCACCCATCCCGACCCCGCCTTCCGCCAGCAACAGGTCGACCGCCAGAAACACATGATCGATATGACCGCCACCCTCGGCGGCCAATACTGCCGCGTCCTCTCAGGCCAGCGCCGTCCCGAAGTCTCCCGCGCCCAGGGCATCCAATACGCCGCCGACAGCATCAAGGCCTGCCTCCCCCACGCCCGCGAAAAAGGCGTCACCCTCATCCTCGAGAATCACTACAAGGACAACTACTGGCAGTACCCCGAATTCGCCCAGAAGACCGAAGTCTTCTGCGAACTGGTAGACCAGATCCAAGACCCCAACTTCGGCGTCAACTACGACCCCAGCAACACCATCCTCGCCGGCGAAGACCCTCTCGACCTCCTCGCCAAAGTAAAACACCGCGTAGTCACCATGCACGCCAGCGACCGCTACCTCGCCAGCGGCACCATCGAAGACCTGCGCAAGGAAGAAGACAGCCTCGGCTACGCCCAGCGCCTAAGGCACGGCGAAATAGGCAAAGGCATGAACGACTACGACGCGATTTTCAGCACTTTGAAGGGCGCTGGATTCGGAAACGCGTTGCGAAATCCGCCTTCGTGGATCAGCATCGAAGACGGCGTAGACGGCCTCGATCAACTCCAGCGCTCCGTCCAATTCCTCCGAGAAAAAATCGCTAAACACTGGCCATAATCTTACTTGAGTATTCGATGGATGTTAGGTACAATGCCCCACCACGAAAGGAGGGTCCCAGTGTCGAGACGGATCCTTGGTTCCGCATCCCTCAGCGAGCGCAGCGGGTCGAGTTGGCAGCCCCAGCCAGCCCCCGATTCCCCCCACGATTCCCCTCACCAAACTTGCGAAAACTCTTCAAAAACCCGCGAAAAACCCTCACTTTGCCCTCGGCCGTCCGACCCCCGTTTCCGTCTCAACTCCTCGCTCCATCAACCCTTACATCAGTTCCCTCCGGCAAAGCAGAGTTCACACAACATTTTTCCCCACCCGCCCAATGCATGAATTTGCACGAAACTGCACGGTTTCAACAAAACGCGATAGTTCACCCCCCCATCTTAACGTCCTTTGCCTACTCCTCACCCTGACCCTTGCCCTCTCCACCCGCGCAGACCCCACCGACGACTATCTCACCGCCGAAATCCAATCCAAACACATCCCCGCTCTCTCCCTCGCCGTAATCCGCGACGGCAAGGTCGAAAAGCTCGCCGCCTACGGCCTGGCCAACGTCGAACTCAACGTCCCCGCCTCGCCCCAAACTGTCTTCCAGATCCAGTCGATCACCAAGACCTTCACCTCCGCCGCCATCCTCATGCTCAACGAGGAAGGAAAACTCGCCCTCGAAGACCCGATCGGCAAACACCTCGAAGGCACGCCCGACACTTGGAAACCCATCACCCTCCGCCACCTGCTAAGCCACACCTCCGGCATCAAAGATTTCATCAACGAGCCCAACGCCAGCATCCGCCTCGACGTCAGCGAAGCCGACGTCCTCCGCGCCACCGCCCCGCGCCCCCTCAACTTCCAGCCCGGCGACAAATACGCCTACAGCAACACCAACTACCACCTCCTCGCCATGGTCATCCGCAAGATCACCGGCAAGAGTTTCGGCGACTTCCTCAAGGAACGAATCTTCACCCCGCTCGAAATGACGAGCACGCGCATCGTCAGCCTCTCCGAAATCATCCCCAATCGCGCCGCCGGTTACGCCTGGGAAAACGGCAAACTCCACAACGGCCACTACGTCGCCGAATCAATCCTCGGTTACGGTGGCGGCGGCATCGTCTCCACCGCCCAGGACATGGCCAAGTGGGCGATCGCGCTCGACGGTGAGAAACTGCTGAAGAAGGCCACGCTCGAATCCGCCTGGACGCCCGCCAAGCTCAACGACGGCAGCAACTCCACCTACGGTCTCGGCTGGGGCACCGGCGGCGTCAACGGTCACCGCACCGTCGGCCACACCGGAGCCCACATGACCGGCTTCACCAGCGCCATCATCCGCTACCGCGACGACAACCTCTCCATCATCGTCCTGACCAACTCCCGCACCGCCGACCCCAGCGCCATCGCGCGGCAGGTCGCCGCCCGCTACAACGCCGCCCTGAAACCGCCGCCTCCCAAAGAAAAAGACAACAAGTAAACGCGCTCGCCGGATGACCGGTACCCCTTCACGGAGCTACAACACCACCTCAAAACCGGAGACCGCCATGCCCGCCAACCGCCCCTCGCGCCGCCGCTTCCTTAAAGGCTCTGCCTCCGCCGCCGCCCTCTTTGGCGCGCCCGCCCTCCTCGCCGCCGCCGACGCCACCCCCGCGCCCACCAAACCCGCCGAACCCGCGCCCGCTGAAACCGCCGCCAACCCCGCCGCTGCCGCTACCACCCAGAACACGCGCCTCAACCTCGCTGTCATCGGCGTCGGTGGCCAGGGCCGCTACGACATGCGCAATTATCTAAGCCTCAAGGAAAACGTCGTCGCCATCTGCGA
>JAQGHM010000393.1 GCA_028291615.1 Phycisphaerales bacterium
CCATCGTCCTGCGCTGGGTCGAAGAGCTGACGGAGGTGTCGGATGAGGGTGTCACGATCCTTGACGCCTCGTTTCCCGAAACGCTTGACGTCGAAAGCGACGCCCAGCCGCAGGTGTTCCTGGCGGCCTTCGGGTATTTTATGAAACCCGGTAAAAAGCTCCCTCCGGTTTTGCGTGATCTGGCCGCGGTAGACATCAAGGAATTGCGAGCCGTCTTCGCGGAATCAGCCCTGAGCCTTTTGACGGTCTAAAGGTCTTGCGACCTAAACCTCGTCAATCAGTTCCTCAAGCATCTCGTCAGTGGATTGGGGATCTACGGTTCGGCAGGCAGTCGTGAGCACTTCGGAAACGCCGTTCAAGAGCGACTTCCAGGCATCGGGCGTGATGCCGTGCGGGGTTAGTTGGGCGAACTCGCCGCAGAGCAGAATCATGCGCAGCAGGTGCTTGAAGAGGATGCCTTCCTGCTTCACGAGGTCGCGGCTGCGGACGAACTTATCGAAGTCGCCGCCGTGCTCGAGCAGGTCGCCGACCGCCCAAACCGGGGTGACGAACAGGCCGCCCGCGTGGTCGATCTCGCTCTCGAAGAGCATTCGCATCTTCTGCGCGAGGGGGACAGGGTATTTGCGCAGCTCGAAGGGGACGTCGGACTGATCGGCAGGGGGGTAGAGGTCATCGTGCGTGGCGAGGCCGCGCGTCAGGATCGCCGGATCGACCACTTCGACGCTGAGGCAGCCGGGGGGGAGTTCGTCGGGCTTGGGGACGCGCAGCGACTTGGCGACCGAGCCGGGCATCTCCAGCAGACTCTCGAGGATCTGGATGATCTCGTGGTGATCAGCCATTCCGAGATAGTCCATGAGGAAGATGCCGTAAAGCGGGTGGACGGCGCGGAAGATGATCAACTGCTTGAGCTTTGCGGTGGGCGTCGCGGTGATGATGTCGTAGGGCTCGGGCGGCGGGGGCGCGGCGTTTTTGGCATCCTTGGCTTTGTTGGCGAGGGCGGTCGTGCCGACGTGCTCGCCTAGCTTTAGGCGAGCCATGAGGACCTCGACGGTGGGCGGGGGCACGTGGACGGCGGGGGATGCCGGCTCTGGGGCCTCGTCGTCTTCATCCGCTTCGGCCGGCACGGGAAGCTTGGGGCCGGCGGGTTTCACGAGCTGTTGCCAACTCGGCGGTGGCGGCGGGTCGAGGACGACGATGCCCATCTGCGCGAGCGTCACCAGCATCTTCGTGAGCCGCTTGATCTCGGCTTCGATGGTCGGTTGATCCATCAGGCGTTGCCGCATCACGTGGCGGATCGGCTCGACGGCGGGATTGGCGTCGAGCAGGTAGGCGAGCCAGCGCCAGGTGAGGCGGCCTTTGCTGCCGAGGCGCGCGGGGGGCGCGGTCTGCAGCTTGAGGAACTGCTCCGCGTTCCAGTAGGTGAATCCGGCGCGGCGGGTGGGCTTCTTCTTGAGCAGGGCTTTTTTCGCCTTCATCAGGCCGGGATCTTTGGTGTCTTCGGGGATCGAGTCGTACTTGAGCTTCCAGCGGGCGAGCTTGACGTCGTCCTCGTGGGCGAGCGCGAAGACGTGGCCTTCGGTGTCGAACTGCGGGCGACCGGCGCGGCCGAACATCTGCTGGGCGCTGCTGGGTTCGATCAGCTTCTTCTTGTCGCGCGGGCCCTTGACGAGCGTGGTTAGCACCACCGAGCGCGCGGGGAGGTTGATGCCGGCGGCGAGCGTTTCGGTGCAGACGCAGACCTGGAGGAGCTTTTCCTGGAAGAGGGTCTCGACGATTCGCCGGTAGCGCGGGAGGAGGCCGGCGTGGTGGACGCCGACGCCGCGGGCGAGGAAGGTGCGGAGCTTGTTGCCTGATCCGACGGCAAAATCGAAATCGTCGAGCCGCTTCAGCAGGGCGTCGCGCTGCCCTTCGGCGAAGAGATCCTTTCCCCGCAGCACCTCGGCGGTGTCCCAGCAGACGTTGCGGTCGAAGCAGAAGACCAGTGCGGGCGTGCGGCGCTGTTCGTCCGTGCCTTGCGCAATACGTTCGAGGAAGTCGGGGAGCAGCTCGTCGCCGATCCAGTCGAAGTGTAGCGGGACTTTGCGCTCGGTTCCCTCGACGAGCGTGACGCGACGGTCGAGGCTGCGGGCCATCCAGTTGACGAACTCGTGGGCCGCGCCGACGGTGGCGGAAAGGAGCATGACGCGGACGTGCTTAGGAAGCAGGGACAGGGCTAGTTCCCAGACGATGCCGCGCTGGGATTCGTTGAAGTTGTGGAACTCGTCCATGACAACCGCGCCGACATTGGTGAAGTCGAACGCCTCGGGGTGAAGCAGGCGGTTGAGCAGCACCTCGGCGACGACGACTTTGATCGGGGCGTTGGGGTTTACCGTGCGGTGGCCGGTAACGAGGCCAACGGCGTCGCGGTCGAATCCCCATCGCGCAACCGTGTCCTGCAGTTCCAGTAGCTTCTGGTCAGTGAGCGCGATCAGCGGCGTGGAGTAGTAGACACTCTTGCCGGTACGCAGTCCTTCGTAGACGGCGGCTTCAGCGACGAGGGTTTTGCCGGTGCCGGTGGGAGCGGATAGCAACACGCCGTCCTCGCAGGCGGCCCAGGCGTACATCGCCTCTTCCTGGATCGGGTAGGGGGGATACGGAAGGCGGTCGAGATACTCCAGAACGATTTCGTCGCGCGACAGCATGGGCGCAGTCTAGCGGATCGGAGCGCGCGATCGTACTGCGTGCGTCACGGTTGAATCGGGACGGGGATGCCCATGGCGGCGACCTTGCGAAGGGCGGCGCGGCCGTCATCCGGCTTGCCGTCGATCTGCATCATCCAATAGGTGTCGATCGCCTCGGAGGCGCTGGCGGGATGCAACATTGCCGTGATCGACTGTTCGACGTGCTTGCGGGCGGTGGTGCGGATGGTCTGGGCAATTCGCTCGGCCTCGGCGGCATCGACCTTCTTCAGCAGCGCCCACTCGTGCGGCGAACCCCCTTTGGGGAAGCGCCGGCCGGAGTCGCGCAGCAGCTCCAGCGCCTTTTGCACATTTGCATTGCGCACGACCTGTTCCTGGAACGGTCCTGGTTCGCTGGCCGCGACGGCCATCAGGTGCGTGACGCCGACCGAGCGATTGTACTTCGTGTAGAAGGCATCGAACGCCGGCGACGCGCGACGGAGTTCCTGCGCGGCTTGGAACAGGTAGGCCGTCATCAACACGCCGGACGTACAGGCCGAAGGCGAGAGGCGATAGGCCTCCTGGGAGAGCGCGACGACTTTGGCCGGGTCGGTCGTGCCGGTGAAGAAGTCGAGGGACAGCATCTGTTCGACCTCCTGGTCCAGCGCCACCGCGGCGGTGCGGCCGCCTTTGACGCGCAGCGCATCGGCCAGCGCCTCGCTGCGCTTAAGCGCGGCGGCCAGGGTCACGCGGTTTTGCTGGTCGCGGCTGCCGGCGAGAAACTCTTTGGCGCGGACGAGCTGGTCGGAGGTGTCGAGGTCGGCGGCGCGGATGCGCTGTTCCAGCGCACCTAGCGCCGGCTCATTGTGCGTGAATTGGTGAACCCCATACAACGCGACGGCGGGCGACCCTTGCTTGGGCGAGAGGACCATCACTTTTTCCAGATAGGACTGCGCGCGGGCGATGCCGGGGTGGGCTTTGACTTTGCGGACGATCACGTCGCGGCCGGCCTCGTCCTGGTAAAGGTAACTCAGGAGCGAGATGTTGCCGCTCTCGTGCAGGGCGCGCAAGTCGATGTCGCTGCCGACGACATCCGCCAGCGAGGCGTCCATGAGCGTCGTGCCGACGTTGAAGAGCAGGATCGGGTCGCTGGGTTCGAGATCGACGGCCTGCTGGAAACAGTCGAAGCAGCGGTCAAGCGCCGGCCGGTCGCCGGTGGCTTGGAAGATGCCGTAATACGCCAGCGCGGTCTGGTTGACGGTGGTGGCGCTGCGGGGCATTGCGGTGTAGGCGTCGGCCGCGACGTGGAACTGGCGGGCGGCCTCGTCGTCGCGCCCCTCTTCCATCGCCTTGTCCCCCAGCGCCTTGGCGAGAGACGCCTTGACCGACGGGTTGCCCAGATCCGACTTCTGCAGCCAGGCGATCTGGTCATCGGAATCCTTGTAACAGAGCGCGCGAAAATTGGCCGCCTGGTGCTGCTCGTCCGGCTTGGAGGCCTTGGCGTACGCCTCCTCGGCCATCGCGCGCGACTCGGGCACAGCGCCCAGGTTTCGCAGCCGCACGGCGATCGCCAGCAGATCCGGAAACGCGCGGCTTTTTGCCGACAGGTAATCGTCGAACAGCTTGTGACCTTCAGCCTGCTTGCCGAGCCAATAATAAACCTGCCCGAGCGTAAGGCGATATTCGTCGGTTTTTCCCGCGACGCCGCCGACCGCCAGGAACACCTGCTCGGTGGCTTCTAGTTGGGTTTTGCGAACCGCGGGATCGCTCTGACCCTGCGCGCGTTGCAGCATGACGATGCCCAGCTCTAACGCCACCGGCACGACCGTCGCCTCGTGCTCCAGTGTCTCCTGTGAGCTCGCGAAGATTGGGTCATCCTTGATCTGCGCGTTGACGTAATTGTGAACGAGGGTTTTCTGTTCATCGCTGCCCGCGGCGTCGTAGCGGGTGTAGAACTCCTCCGGGCCCTTATGCGCATTTAGCAGTTGAATCTCGCGGTCCCAGATCCGCTTGATCGTGTCTTCGGCGTTGGTCTCGGCGGTATGGAAACGGTCGAGGCGCGTCTTAACGAACGGCCAGAGCATTGCGTAGGCACCGTCATAATCTCCCTCGCGGCCGAGGATGGTGCCGAGCACGCGTGCGCCTTCGCCGTCGCCGAGTTGATTCTTGATCGGCAGGAGAAGCTTCTTGGCTTCGTCGATCTTGTTTTGTTGTTCGAGGACCGAGGCCAGCGGGACGATGACCTCAAGATTGTTCGGCTCGGCGGCGGCGAGTTTCCGCAGCAGTGGCAGGCGACGATCATCGATCTTGCGCGTGTCGTTCACCATCGGCCGCACGGTCTCCAGGATCGCCAGCGCCGCCCGCGGGTCGCTGTCGCCTTTCTCGGTGGCGAGCTTGGCGCCCTTGTCGGCGACTTCGGCCGGCGTGATCGATTGGCCGCGGTGGGCGACCTGCGTGAGCGCGGCGTAGAGACCGGCGGACTCGCTCAGCGGCGTCTGCGGATTCGGGTTTTCCATCAGGTCGCGGATGGCGGCGGTGGCGTTGTCGGCCTCGTTGGCGTTTGCGATCGCGAGCGTCTGGTAGATGCGCGCGGCGCGCGCGATTTGCCCGCCCGTTACCAGTTCCTTTGCCGTTGCCATCTGCCGCTGCGCCCTATACGCCGGCGAGTTGACGTGGATGCTGTATTGCACGCCACCGATCGTGGCGAGGATGCCGAGCAGCACGAGGATGTTCCAACCCCGCGCCATCGCTGATAACGGCTCGCGGCCAAGGAAGTACCATCCGCCGTTCGCATGGCGTGCGACGCGATACGCGCGCAGGCAGAGCACCGGGATGAAGACCAGCGCCAGGCACCAGGTTGAGACGTAGGTGCCGGTCTCGGCGTCGGCGCTGCGGCTGCCGTACATCCCCACGCCGCAGCCGTTAATCCGGAAGAGCGCCGGGGCGGACTTGACCGGTTTCATCCAGGGGAACTTGGTTTGCAGATCGACCTGAGCCATGACCCGGCCTCCAATTTATTTCTCGATGTGTGAACGTACGCCCTGCGGCGGGGATTGTACCCGTCCGATTGCATGGAGCAATGAGGATGTTCAATCCTTGGAGAGCTGGATCTTCACCGCCCCGATTTCGCCGGCAAACGGAAACGGTGTCTTGTAATCACCTACCGCGCCGGCCGCATCGCGACCCACCTGCAACCCGTCCACCGGCATCTTCGTCAGGCACCCGCCTGCTTTGGCGGTCGCGACGACCTTTCCATCGACCGACAGCGTGATAGTTCCGTCCTTCGCCAACATGCCGGTCAGGTGAAGCGGTCCTTGCGGCGATACATCCTTTGCGACCGCGGTTGTCAGTTCGCTTTGGCGTCGCACCGCGAAGGCTGGGCGTCCCTCTTTCATGTAGAGAGAATATCCCTCGGCTAGACCGCCATGCGCGACGATCACACCATCGGCTGCCCACTTGGTGATCTGTGCGTCCACGGTAATTCCACGATCCTTCACGCGCGGCGCAGCGGCCTTAGCGAGGTCATCTCCGACCTTTAACTCGAAGAGGAGCTTGCCTGGCGGCGCCGCCACTTCGGGTGCATCCGGCTGGCCGTATTGCGGCTTCCACATCCACGGGATCACGTGCGCGCGCTTAGCCCACGTCTCCCACTTGCCGACCATGTCCTTGACGCGTCCCGGTTCTGAACTGGCGAGGTCATGCATCTCGGTGCGGTCGGCGGCGACGTCATAAAGCTCCCACGCGCCGGCCGCCCCCTTGGCGACCAGCTTCCAGTTTCCCTGGCGCATGGCGCGGTTGCCTTCGTGTTCCCAGTAGATCGCCTCGCGGTCGAGCGGCTTGCCATCCAGTGCGCCGACGAGGCTGCGCCCTTCCATCGGTGGGATGTCGTTGCCGTTGAACTGCTTCGGATAGTCGGCGTGCGCAAGATCAACGCACGTGGCCATGATGTCCACCAGGTGCGCGGGCTGTTTCTCCAATTCACCCTTGCGCGCGATATGGCCGGGCCAGTGGGCAATCAGCGGCGTGGAGATGCCGCCCTCGTGAACCCAGTGCTTGTACTCGCGGAACGGCGTGTTGCTGACGTTCCCCCAGCCGCGGCCGTAGGCAATGTATGTGTCAGGGGGGCCGGGCATCACGCCCGTGCCTTGGATGACCGGCCAACCGTCGCGGGTGCGCTTGGGCGTTCCCTGGATCTCGATGAAGTCCGGGCCGAGCTTGGGCAGCGTCGGCGCATCCGCGCGCTTGTCGGTTCCGGCGCGGCCGGTCGTCTCAGCGTTGCCGCCGTTGTCCTGCAGGAAGAGGATCAGCGTGTTGTCGAGCTGGCCGGTTTCTTTCAATGCGCTGACGATCCGTCCGACGTTCTGATCCATGCGGTCGATCATGGCGGCATAAACTTCCATGCAGCGCGCTTCCCAGTCTTTGTTCTTCACCTTGTCCCACTCGCCCGCCTGAGGGCTTAGCTCCCACTTCGGATCGATCAGGCCGAGCTGCTTTTCCTTCTCAAAGCGGGCACGGCGGATCGGCTCGTAACCGTTGTCGTACTTCCCCTTGTACTTGGCGGTGTCCTTCTCCAGCGCGTGCATGGGCCAGTGGGCGGCGGTGAATGCGACGTAAAAGAAAAATGGCTTCTCCGCATTCGCGCCGTTGTGGTGCTCCGTGATGAAGCGCGCCGCCTGATCGCCCAGCGCGTTGGTGTAGTAATATGGCTCGTCGGCAGGTGGCTTGTATTGCGGATCGTTAAACGCGCTGATCACCGTCTCGTCGCGCGTGAGCATGCCGGGATCGTAGTAACTGCCCGCGCCGCGAATCGTGCCGTAGTAGCGGTCGAACCCGCGCGCGATCGGCCAGTTATCCTTCGGGCCTGCGGGCGTGTCGTGCGACGTGATGTGCCACTTGCCGACCATGTACGTCGCGTAACCCGCCGGCTTGAGCACCTGCGCGATCGTGACGCAGCGATTGTTCAATTCGCCGACGTACCCGTCCTCTTGCGCGCGGCTGCCGGTCATGTGGCCGACGCCGGCTTGGTGCGGGTAGAGGCCGGTCAGCAGGCTGGCGCGGGTGGGGCAGCAACGGGCCGTGTTGTAGAACTGCGTGAACCGCACGCCACCGGCGGCGAGGGCGTCGAGATTGGGCGTCTGGATCTCGCTGCCGTAGCAACCGAGGTCGGAGAAGCCCATGTCGTCGCTAAGGATGACGATGATGTTCGGCCGAGCAGTTGCGGCGTCCGCCGCCTGCGCCGCTGGCGCGATACCGATCAGAAATGCCACCAGGGAAACCGCGAGCGCGATCCGCATGAAGCCTCCTTGAGCTCTTAAGGTGCGACATCGTACCGGTCATCCCGCCGCTTCACTAGCGAAGCGTCACGCGCGTACTCGCCGCCCCCGGGTGCGCATCGCGCAGGCGATCGTCGCGCCCGCGACCAGCACCATGCCGGTTGACGGCTCAGGCGCCTGCGCCGCCGCCAGCGCCGCCTGAAATTCTCCCGAAAAGCCCGCCGCATCCGCCGCGGCGAGGTTGTAATGCTGCGCCATCAACGCCAGGTCCAGGAAATCGACGTTCCCGTCGTGATTGAAATCCCCATCAGCCCAGGAGCGATTGCCATCCTCGACGTTGTAATGCTGGGCCAGCTTCGCCAGGTCCAGGAAATCGACGACCCGGTCGAGCGTTGCATCGCCGTCGAGCGTCTCGAGCACATTGTGAACCAGCGTGTCGGCGTCCGCCGCACTCACCGTCCCGTCTGAGTTCAGGTCGCTCTCCCACGTATAACCCAGCCTGGCCTGACGGGAGACGATATCGATGTCCGTCGCGTTGGTCGCGCCATCGTGGTTGACGTCCCCGCGCCGAAACACCGCCGCCCGCACTTCCGCGAGCGCCGCCGCCGACGCTCCGCCTGCGACAAATGCCGGCTTGAGCGCGAAGAGGTCCTTGTCGTCGATCCGCCCGTCGCCGTTCAAATCGCCCGCTGCATCGAACTGCTGGTTCTGGCTATAGAGGAACTGCTCGAACGCCGCCGGGCCGCTCACGTCGTTGGCGGCAAACTGGCCGTCGTGATTGAGGTCCCCCACGCCCTTGCCGATCGACGAGGCGACCGTCAGCCCCGCGAATCGCTGCACGTTGTAAGTTCCCGTCATCTCGTACGTGACCACCGTCGCCACGTGGTTCCCGCTGACCAGCCCGGCCTTACCCTTTTTCCAGAGGTCGCGGTCGAGTCGGTCCGCTTGCGTGCCGCCGTTCACCATCGCCAGCACCTGCTGCTCGCTCAGCGCCGCGGGCAGGTCGAACAGCACGTGCACGTTGTCCGCCGTCTGATCCGTCGAGCGCACCACCAGATCGCGATCCTGTTGTCCCGCCCCGCCCGCGTACGGCGCGAAGCTGTCCGCCGCCGAGATGGGCTTAAGGCGATCGACGTAAATCGACTGCTTGAAGTCGGTGAAGACCGCCGGCCCATTGTCCGAGCGGTGCCGGTAGGCCCGCGCAGTGATGAAATGCATTCCCTCGCTCAACTGTGACGCATCGATCGCCTGCGCGTAGGCGCCGTCGCCGCTGGCATTGAAATACCCGGGGCTGTGCAGCGTCGCGAACTCCTCAAAGCCGTAGCTGGTCGGTCCCGGTTTGGCGTAATCGACGCGGCCGTTCTTATTGGCGTCGAAGCTGCCGTCGTCGATCCGCAGCAGCGCGTTGTCGCCATCGGCGTCGCGCTCGCGAAATGCGGCGTTTCCCAGCAGGTTGACCGCTTTCGTCGTCAGTTGCACCTGGAACGAATCTCCCTTGATCACCTGGATGTCCGCCAGCCGCGTCGTGCCGTTCGTCGCGGCGGTCGGGCTCCCGCCGGCCAGCGTTTGCGCGACGTTCGTCAGCGCCAGCATCCCTTGCGGCGTGGCGAGCCCATATACCAGGTAACCGTCGCCGGTGAACCGGCTCGTCCCCGGCGCGGTGTTGCGCAGGAACCGCACGTTGATCGTCCGGTCCCCGTTCACCGTGACCAGCTCCGGGACATCGTGAAATGGATTTGCATTGGCGCTGGCGGCGTTCCCGGTCAGCTCGATCAGCCTCGTCCCCGGGGCAAAGTCGGTCGCGATGGTCCGGCTGTCATATCCGGCATCCGTCCGGTTGCTCAGCAGCACCACCGCCGATGCCGACCGCTCGTAGGCGTACAGCTCCTTCTCGATCAACCGCTCGTGGAAGTTTCCCCGCCCATACCGGTTGCGAATGTCCACCAGCGTCGAGATCGCGTCGCCGTAAAAACCGCCCAGCGCGTCGCCGCGTCCGCCCTTGGGAAAGTCGCGATTGGTACCGAACTCCTGCGCGTTGAAGTAGACGATCGCGTTCCCGGGGTGCATCAGCGTGAAGGCATACGCCACGTTGGACAGGTCCGGCCCCGCGCTGTCGTGACTCTGCACGAACATCACGCCCTGACTGCCGTTGTGCAGGCCGTCATCGTGCAGGTCAACGCTGGCATTGCGCACGTTGAACCAACTGTTGTTTAAGCCGTTGCTGGTCAGGTTGTCGTGCAACGCGAAAAAGAGCGGAAAATCCAGGACATCCCGGTTGCCGCCGATCGTTCCCGGATTCGCCGGGTTGATATCCTTGCGCACCAGCGTCTGCAGGTAATCGCTGTTGCCGTCAAAAGCCTCGGAAAACGAAAACACGTTGCGCTGCGACCCGTCCAGGTAAGGCCGGACGCTCGCGCGGTAAACCGCCCGGTCAAGATAGTTCAGCACGAACGGCTCGAAGTGCTTCGCCGCGTCGATGCGCAGCCCATCGACCCCCACCCCCTGCACCAGCCACTGCGCGTTGCGCGTCAGGTATCCCAGCGCGTTCTCCGGCACCGGGTCGCCCGCCAGCGGATTGGCGTTGTTGAACGGGTAGATCGCGATGTTCTGCTCTCCCGTCTTGGGATCAAAGACGCGTATCGGCGTCAGCGACTGATCCGGATAAAGCCGGCGATTGTTCTCATCGGGCACATTGGCCAGTCGCCCAAACGCCGCCTGCGTCCCCGGGCGGATGTTGTTCGCAAAGCCCGGAACCGGGCTGCGAATCATTTGAAAGTTCGTCGAGTGATCGATGTCGATCAGCCCCGCCAGCCGCCCGTTCAGATCCCCCGTCGCAAACCCCGAATGAAAATCTCCATCCACCGCGCCGGGCAACGAGATGTTGAAGCCCGGATATCCCCCCGCATCGTAAAACGAATGAGCAGCTCCGTCCTTTGACGAGAGGTCCGAATAACCGTTGTGATTCATCACGAAATCGACGTAGTAATCCGCCCCCGCCGCGTGCGTGAGGCTCACCACCTTTTTCAACCCGGTCTCCGTGCCGTAAAGCGTCGGATTCCCCGCTTGGCCCAGGTCAAACCGGTCATACTGGTCGTAACCCACCGAGAAGTTCCCCGAATCCGCGCGACCCGGCGGCGGCGTGTAGATCGCGCTGTACCCCACCTTGAAGACGTCCGGCATCCGCTGCTCGATCGTCGTGTAGCGCGACTCGAAATACTGCAGCATCGCCGGCGCTGAGACATCTTCCGCGCCCGCCCAGGGCGCGCAAAGTGCGCACCCCGTTATGACCATCAACCGCCAAAAACGTCCACCACCACCCATCTCGCCAGCCCTCCGCGTGCCCCCTTACCGCGCGGTTCATCGTATCATGCCGTTTCCCGCCGCGCAACAGCAATCTGAGCGTCAAAAGCTTTCCTACGCCGCGGCGGTGGGTTACATTTCCATGGCCATCTCACCTCATCCGGGAGCTTCGCCATGATCAACCGTCGCGATTTTCTTTCCACTGCCGCCGCCGGTCTTGCCGCCTCAACACTGATCGCCCCCGCCGTTCACGCCGCTGGCGCTGATGAGAAACCCAAGCGCGTCGGCCTGATCGGCACGGGGTGGTACGGCAAGGTCGATCTCCTCCGCCTGATCCAGGTGTCGCCGGTCGAAGTTGTGTCGCTTTGCGACGTCGATAAGAAGATGCTCGCCGAAGCCGCCGAGATCGTGGCCGGCCGCCAAGCGTCCAAGAAATCCCCCCGCACCTACGGCGACTACCGCGAGATGCTCAAGGAGAAAGACCTCGACATCGTCTTGATCGCGACGCCCGACCATTGGCACGCGCTGCCGATGATCGCCGCCTGCGAAGCCGGCGCAGATCTCTACTGCCAAAAGCCGATCAGCGTCGACGTCGCCGAGGGCAAGGCGATGCTCGCCGCCGCCCGCAAGCACAATCGCGTCGTGCAGATCGGCACCCAGCGCCGCAGCACCCCGCACCTGATCGAAGCCCGCGACCGCGTGATCAAGGAGGGCAAGCTCGGCAAGGTCGGGCTGGTCGAGATCTACTGCTACTACCACATGCGCGCCACCGGCAACCCGCCCGACGAGCAGCCGCCCGCCAACCTCGACTACGAGATGTGGACCGGGCCCGCCCCCAAGATGCCGTACAACGCGCTCATCCACCCGCGCAAGTGGCGCGCGTACATGGAATACGGCAACGGCATCGTCGGCGACATGTGCGTCCACATGCTCGACATGACCCGCTGGATGCTCGACCTCGGCTGGCCGAAAAAGATTTCATCCTCAGGTGGCATCCTCGTGGACAAGAAAAGCCGCGCCAACATCAGCGACACGCAGACCGCCACCTTCGACTTCGGCGACCTCAATGTCGTCTGGCAGCACCGCACCTGGGGCGACTGGCCCAGCAAGCAGCACCCGTGGGGCGCCACGTTCTACGGCGACAAGGGCACGCTCGTCGCCAACGTGCAGGAGTACAACTACTGGCCAGCCGGTAAGACCGCCGCCGAACCCACGCTCACCGGCAAGGCGCTCTATGAGTACGACCAATTCCCCGAGGACAAGACCGAGAAGGATCTTGAGCGCCACGTCGCCTCGGCCGTCCGCTGGCACATGAAGGACCTGCTCGCGAACATCAAGACCCGCGGTAAGCCCGTCGCCGACATCGAGCAGGGTTACATCTCCACCGCCAGCAGCATCCTGGCGAATTTGTCGATGCAGACCGGCCGGGAACTGACTTGGGACGCCGAAAAGCAGCAGGTGGTGAACGACGACGAAGCGAATCGCCTGCTCGCCCGGCCATATCGAAAACCGTGGACACACCCCGCGGCGAGTATGTAAGCTAAGCATTTGGCGGGGACAGGAGCTCAATCATGGCCACTCGACTTCTCGTGATGTTCAGCCTCATCATCCTGGAGTTGGCGATTGGCATCGCCTCAATCCTCGGGGTTACCTCGAACTACCGGCGCAGCGTCGACGAGGCCGGTGCCGCCGGAATTGTCATGATCGTCGCGCTCATGGTAATCGCCTGGCTTGTTACCATCGCGCTTTCCGTGCGGGGCCTCCCGCGCGCCAAGGCCCAGCGCATCGTTGCCGACGCACGCATTGAGTCCGCCCGAATCCTTGCCGACGCCACCGAAAAAGCCCTTGCCCTCTGCAGCCTCGAAGGCGGCCGCTGCCCTAAATGCGGGAACCCCAGAACCGGCAAGTTCTGCCCCAAATGCGGCAGCGCCGGGGGCGTCGCGGCGAACGCCGATTACGCGCAACCGCCCACCACTACTTCGGCTCGGGTGGCGGTTCCGTCGAAATGTTGAGCGGGTCAAGCTGGAGGTTGTCGCCGACGGTCAGCCAGACTTCCACGCCGTTGATGACCAGCGAGAGCTCGAGATATTTCATGAAGCCGGGAACCGGGTCGGTGCGCAAGATCCGGTGCATGTCGCGCGGGAATTTCAGGCCGTGCTCGCTGACGAGGCGCTTGCATGGCTCGGTCACGTCGGCCCAGCGGTCGCCCGAGCCGTACCGGGCGTAAGCGACGACGATTGACGGGCCGGCGGCGGCTTGGGCGGGTGGGGCAACGGGGGCGGTAGCGGGCGGCGGCTTGGCGACGTTCGCCGTCGTAGGCTTGGCGGCCTGCGGTTGCGTCGCCGCGGGTTTGCCTCGCGCGAAATCGAAGAGTCCGTCCGCGACTGCGATCACGGACAGCAGACAAATGGCCGCCGCCCCCACGATGATCCAGGTGGCGTCTTTCCGCATGGCCGAATCTTAACGACCTGCGGTGGCGCGATAAAGCCTCATTCCAGATTAACTACGGAACGATAAACGCAGCCGCTCCGAGCTGTACGCAGCACCAGGCGCCCAGCGCGATCAGGGCAATGACGAGCCCCCAGTACAGTCGCCGCATCGTGCGGTCGAAGCGATGCGTGCGCGTGGCGTCGGCGCTGAGCTCGTGCAGGTAGCGCATCCGCTGTTGGATGCTGCCGTGAAGCCACTCGTGCGCCGCGACGGGAATGTTGTTGATCTGGGCGACGCGATTGAGCGCGCTGCCGACGACGGCGGCGCCGTATTCGCCAACGTGCGACCGAATTGTGCGGACGATGGCGGCGGCGGGTGCGGCGGCGATCGCTGTGGGTTCCACGGTGGCGGTGGCGACGCCCGCAGCGGGGACGAAGAGACCAGCGGGGCCGAGGTCGGGATTGAGGTGGCTGATCACGATCGGCCCCCCCTCGCGCGTGGCTTCCATCGTGCGGGCAGCGTAGACGTCGGCCTGGCGCTCAAAGCGGCGGCTGAGGAAACCGAAGCAGAGCCCGAAGAGGCCCAGGCCAAGAACGGTCAGCACCTGTTCCTGCCGCGAGATCAGCTCCAGTTCGCGTGCGTGCGTGAGGCCATTGGAGATTTGCAGTCCCGGGATCTGGTCGATCAGCAGCGCCAGCGGCCCCGCTGACACCAGCATCAGCAGCGCCATCACCACCACGTACCACCACATGTGCCGGTGCACGATGTGCCCGATCTCGTGGGCGAAGACGGCCTCAATCTCCTCATCGCGCATCGTCTCCAGCAGCAGGTCGGAGAGGAAGATGTAACGCACCTGCGGAAACAGGCCCATGACCATCGCGTTGCCCATCGAGCTGTTCGTCCGCCAGAGCAGGATGTCGCGATAGCGCAGCCCGGCCCGGCGGCAGAGCGCTTCCATCCGGGCGCGCAGCGGCCAATCGGGCGGGAGCGGCTGGGTCGGGATAATGCGCCGCAGTAACTCGGGCGCGAGGATAAAAATGGTGATCGCGAGCGGCAGAATCAGCAGATCGCCCCCCTCGCGCCCCAGCGGGTGCGAGCCGAAGATCAGATACCCCAGCGCCATCAAGTCGCGCGCCGAGACGATCAGGACGACCGGGGCCAGCGTGAAGAGCAACTGCTGGCGAAAATGCTCGACGAAGAAGGTGCCAAACCCGGGCGGGGCATGGATCGGCAAACCCTCGTTGGCCTGGTAAAGCACGCTCTGCTCCTTGAGCGCCCGATCGGCCGGATACTGCGCCCACCAGAGGCCCATCCAAGCCAGGAACGCTGGCAGCGTCCCCAGCAGCAGCCCGGGGATGCGCCAGTACGGCTCGCTCGGCAGAACGTGATGCTTGGGGAGCCCAGCCGGCTCGAGCGTCGCCAGCACCGCATAAGCCAGGTGCCCCCACCCAAGCCCGAAGATGCCGACGGCGAACCAGACCGGAACGAAGTAACGGGCGAGCTCGGTAGCTTTGTTGTAACGGTCAAGCGTGCGGCCAAGAAAATCATCCGCGACGCGGCGAGCGAGGCGGCGGCTCCAAGCCGACATAAGCAGCACCAACGCCCCGTAGATGCCCAGAAAAACCCCCAGCCGCACCGCCACAGGCCAAGGCGGGGGCGTAACGTTATCCCGCGGGCACATCCACAGGACCAGAATGGAAAGGAGCAAAAGACGCGACATCGGCTAAAGACCATTACGACGGCAGGGAGCGGTGGGTTTAAACGTAACTTGGCGGTGGGGGGTTGTCGAGGTGGAAAGGGGGGGCGGGCGGCGTCCGATAATGCTCAGCCGACGCTGGGCGTGGTCATCGGGCATTGATCCCACGCCTAGGCCCCGGTGCTGGAATCAACGTGCGGGCGAGACGGTTGGTTTGCCGCTTCCGCTGACTTCGATGACCTCAATGACGTTGAAGGTTACGGAGTTCTCATTTGCGCCTACGCCGAGTTTGGCGTCTCGGACTTTCCAGTGTCCGCCCGGCTCGAGGTTGGAGAAATCGGTCTTCAGGTTAAAGAGCTGCTTACCATCGAGCAGGGCGGTCACCGAATCTTTCCGCACCTGGATGAGGCAGTCATAACGCTGGTTGTTTTTGAACGCGGTGTCCAGTTTGCCGGTGGTCACGTTCGCCCATCGCTCCTTGTCGTCAACCTTCTGGACGCCGAAGTTGATCTTGTTGTCGCCCCAAAGGACGAGCCACGCGGAGTGGCCGTTCCCTGAGAACATGGCTTGAACCGTTTCCTTATATTCGTTGCGGGTAAAAACGACGTGATAATCGTACTCGTCAGGCGGATCATAGGGCACGCCAAGCTTCGAATCTCTTTCCTTGCCGCAGGTCAAGCTCGATCCGTTGACTTCCCAGATTCCATTGACGCCGTCCCGTTTGGGATCGATCAATTTCAGTAAATTGACGACGCGTTTGTTTCCCGAGGCGACTTTCATTGGAACCGAGGAGGCCAACTTCGCGGCCTCGGCGATGCGCTTTTCTATCTGCACCTTTCGCAGACCTGCGATTCCACTGACGGAGCGTTCATATAGCGAGGCGGCGTGAGCGGTGACGGCGGCTCGGGAAGCGGCGTCAGACTGTTTGGCGGCGGCGTCCCACCAGGCGTCGGCGACCCCGGCAATCTCATCGGGCGTTGTCGCGTGGGTGAGTTCGCGGGCGGCGAGCGATTTGAGTGCAACGTCGGATCCTTTGGCGAGCGTCGGCAGGCCCATCTCCCACTCACCTTTTATCAGGCAAGTGTATCGGCCGACGGCGAGGTTGGCAGCGGGGTCGTCAGGCGAATCCTTCAGTTTCGCCAGGTCGCGGGCAAAGCGGTCGGCGGCGTCGCGGGCCAGGACGAGCTCTCGTTGCCGCTGTTGTAATTGCGCGCGCAGCACCGGTGTGGTAGCGGCGGCAGGCTGGAGGGCGGCGCAGACGCGGGCGGCGGTGGCGTAGTCATCGGCGCGGGCGAGATCGCGGGAAAGTTCGAGCACCGCCTCGATGTTCTCCGCGGCCGCATCGGGCAACGAGCTCTTAGGTCCCAAGCGCAATGCGGCGTCAGCTTTGACGCCCAAGCCATCGACGTCGAACGCATCGGCCATCCGGTCGGCGGCCTCGAGCGCGGCGGGAAGGTTGATGGCGTCAACAGACGCATCGATGGCGGCGGCAAGGAGGACAAATTGATCTGCGGGAACTTGGCTCGACTTGTCAGCTTGCGCCAGCAGCGCGGCCGCGAGTTTTCGGCGGGCCGGAATCGAACGATCGGCCAATTGTTCGGCGAAGACTTCCTTCATCACCTGCCGCACGGCGGCCTGGCCAGGCTTGGCGGGAACAGGGAGACGCGCGGGCGGTTGGGGTGCAATGGGAATTGCCGGCGTCGGTTTTGGCGATGGCGGTTTCGGCGTGGAGTTTTTGGCGGGCGGATCAGCAGGCGTTGAGGGCGGCGGGATGACCGTGACCGGCGGCCGTGGCTTCTCTGTCATCTTGGGCGGTGTCCAGTCGTCGTCGAAGATGTTCCGGGGGCGGTCGGCGGCGATGGCAGGTTGCGCGAGCGACATCGTACAGAACATGAGAGCGGCGACGATGACTTTCACGCGGAACCTCCCAATGACGGACTCTGTGGGCAATTTGATATCATGATACGGTGGTCAGGCGAAATCCAGTTGGAACGACCACAGTCTATGCTGGAATGAGGGCATGCAGGTTCAACTGAGACGGCCGGAACTTGAGAAGTTCATTGATGACCAGGTACGGGCCGGTCATTTTCCGTCGGCTGAAGCGGCGGTCGAGGCGGCGGTCGAGCACATGATGCTGGACCAAGGGGCTGATGACGAACTCGACGACGAAACCGCCGAGGCGATCAATCGGGCAGAAGAGCAAATCGAGCGCGGGGAAGGCATCGACTTCAGGCAGTTTGCGGCGGAGATGCGAAAGAAGTTAGCCGCGGGCTGATGCGCGTGCCTGCATCGCATGACGTCATCCTATCTCCAGAGGCAGCCCCTGATCTGCAGGCGCTTACGATTACATCAGTAAAGATTCTCCGGTCAACGCCGAGAGCCGCGGGTCGTTGTTCCGGCTCCGATGACTTCGATGATCTCGATTGCCTACCGGAAGATGCGCATGCGATACCACTTCGCGCCCGCCTCACCGTCAGGGATTGTCACGACGAATTCACCGTTAACGACCTCCGTGCGAATTGGAGTGCGCTTGTCCATCGTATCGGTCCCCCGGTCGTCCCCGCACGCGACGAGCTCGACCTTAAAATCGGCAATATTGCCGATTTTCATGCTGAAGGTGTCCGATACGTTGCTGCCTGACGTCCACTTTGGCTTCCATGCATCGCCATCGACATACGTCGGGTCATCGTGGCCAGCGTGAATGCCGGGCTTGGAGGTGTTGATCTTCCAGTAGATCCCCATTGGGGTCACGTGAAGGTACCCGTCCATGTTAATGTACGCTTCGACGACGATCTCGCGCACGAATCGTTCAGAACCGACGTCGAGACTGGCGGCTTCGGCGATGCGCTTCTCCATCCGTTGTCTACTCAGTCCCGCCGAGCCGTCGAGCGCACGTTCGTAGAGCGACGCAGCATGAGCGGCCACCGCCGCCTTTGTGGCGGCGTCCCGTTGCTTGCCGGCAAGGTCCCACCAACCGTTCGCGACGCCGGCGATCGCATCGGCGGTGGACGACATCGCCAGTTCCTGCACGGCAATTGCCTTGAGCGCCGGATCTGAACCCTTGGCGAGCATTGTCAGTCCGCCGTCCCACTCGCGCTTGACGAGGCACGCATAACGGCCTGCGGCCAGGTTAAGTGCCGGGTCATCCGGCGAGGCCTTAAGTTTTTCCACGTCCTTGGCGAAGCGATCGGCGGCGTCGCGCGCAACGAATAGCAGGCGCTGTCGCTGCTGCAACTGTGCTCGCAACGCCGGATCGCGTGCGGCGGCGGGCTGGAGGGCAGCGCAGATGCGGGCGGCGGTGCCGTAGTCGTCTACGTGCGCCAGGTCGTCGGATAGTTCCAGGACCGCCTCGACGTTCTTCGCGGCGGATTCGGGAACGGCGCTTTTGGGGCCCAATCGCAAAGCGGCGTCGGCCTTGACACCCAGCCCGTCGATATCAAATGTCGCGGCCATGCGGTCGGCGGCCCGCAGCGCTGCAGGAAGATCAACCGCGTCGATCGCCGCATCGATCGCCCCGGCCAGGAGTACGAACTGATCGACCGACGCTCTGGGCGACTTGTCCGCCTGTTGCCGCAGCGCGATGGTCAACTTGCGACGCGCCGGAATCGAGCGGTCGGCAAGTTGCTCGGAGTAGACTTCCTTCATTAGCTCGCGAACCGCGGCCTGGGCCGGCCTGGCGGGGACGGGAGAACGCTCGCGCGGCTTGGGCGCCGCGGGAATCGCCGGAGTTGGTTTTGGCGATGGCGTTGTCGGCGTGCCCTTTTTTGCGGGAGGATCAACCGGCGCTGAGGGCGGCGGGACGACCGTGGCGGGCGGCCGTGGCTTCTCTGTCGTCTTGGGCGGTGTCCAGTCGTCGACGAAGATGTTCCGGGGGCGGTCGGCGCCGATAGCGGTCTGCGCGAGCGACATCGTACAGAGCACGAGAACAACGGCGATGCATTTCACGCGGAACCTCCCGTACTTGGACATGCAGGCGAATTAATATAGTGACGCAGTGGTCAGACGAAATCCAGTTGGAACGAACGCGACGACGGCGGAGATGATCAACCGGGCCGATGAGCAAACTGCGCGCGGTGACAACTCCAAACCCAATCAAAGTCGCTTGCCGGTTTCGCACCCCGGCACCCTAAGCCCCGTAAAATTCTCGAACCCCCACGACTTTTTCCTCGCAGTTAAGTTCGCAACAAGTTAGGATATCTCACGAGTTGATTCCGCAACCGCGGCCACAAAAAGGGAGGCCCCGCAATGTCCGTCCGCGCCCATCGTCTCACCGCCCCCGCCTTCACCCGCGCCGCGCCCAAACCGTCCCTTGGTCGCCCATGCGACCCAACACGGCACCCCCACGCGCGCCGGCGCGAAACGAACCCAAGTCCCTACCGTGAGCGAGCGCAGCGAATCGCAGCGCCCGACCCCAAACCTCCCTCGTTTCTCCACCCCAAACCCGCGAACGCTCTTCAAAAACCCGCGAAAAACCCTCACTTCGCCCCCGCACGCCGCCTCTCTATTTCTCCCTCAACTCTTGACCCAATCAACCCTTACAAGCACTCCCTCCCGCAACGTACAGTTCACCCAACATTTTTCTCCACCCGCCCCATGCATGAATCTGCACGAAAATTCACGGTTCCCGCAAAATGCGAATTTTCACCCGCCCATCTTAACACGCGCCCTCTCTCTCCCTCTGCCTACCACCTACTTGTTTGCCTTTCCGGGCATCGCCAGCGAACATTCCCGCCCATGACCGGCCCCGTATTGAATCACGCCTCAGGCAAGGCCAAATCACCCGCCCCCGGCGCTCGACTTTCGCTGGCATTGTTGCTCGCGATCAACATGTTCAACTACATCGACCGCTACATCCTCGCGGCGGTCGAGCCCGAGATCCGCAAGCACTTCTTCCCCAGCGCGGGCGGGGCGTCGGTGGCGTCGGCGAAGGAAGAACTGACCTCGGCGATGGCCAAGACTGGCTCGCTCGCCACGGCCTTCCTCCTCTCCTACATGATCGCAGCGCCAATCTTCGGTTGGCTGGCCGGGCGCATGTCGCGCTGGGTGCTCGTGGGGATCTCGGTGGGGATCTGGAGTCTGGCCAGCGGGGCGTCCGGCCTCGCGCAGACGTTTACGTTGCTGGTGCTGACGCGATGTTTCGTCGGGATCGGCGAAGCGGGGTATGGGCCGGTGGCGCCGACGATCATTTCGGATCTGTATCCGATCGAGCGGCGCGGAGCGGTGCTGTCCTGGTTTTACATGGCCATCCCGGTCGGGAGCGCGATCGGGTTTGCGATGGGGGGGCTGGTGTCGACACATTGGGGGTGGCGTGCGCCGTTCTTCTGGGTGGTGCCGCCGGGGTTGTTGTTGGCGGCCGCGTGTTTTTTCATGAAGGAGCCGGGGGGAAACCAGAAACGAGAAACCAGAAACCAGAAGGGGAAAAAGCCCGGGCTGCGAGATTACCTCGCGATAATGAAGATTCCTTCGTATCTGCTGGACACAGCCGGGATGGCGGCGATGACGTTTGCGATCGGGGGGTTTTCCTTCTGGATGCCGGCTTATCTGCATGATGCGCGGAATGCGGGGGACCTGGCGAAGGTCAACACATACTTCGGCGGGATAATGGTGGTGGCGGGGATCACCGCGACGCTTCTGGGCGGTTGGCTCGGCGATTACATGCGACGCTACACGTCGGGCGCGTATTTCATCGTCTCGGCCGGCGGAATCCTGATCTCAACCCTCTTCATCATGCTGATGATGCACACGCCCTTTCCGCTGGCCTGGGTATGGGTCTTCCTGGCCATCTTCTTCCTGTTCATCAACACCGGCCCCTCGAACACGATCCTGGCGAACGTCACCCGGCCCGAGGTGCGGGCGAATGCGTTCGCGTTAAACATTTTGATCATTCACGCGCTGGGCGACGCGATCTCACCCCCGTTGCTGGGAGCCATCGCCGGCAAGTCATGGAACAATGCGCTATACGTCGTCTGCGGCGTGATGGCGCTGGCATCAGCGCTCTGGTTCTGGGGGGCGGTGTATTTGAAGCGCGACACCGAGCGGGTGGAAGAGGGACCGTCGGCAAATGAACGCGAATGAACGAACGCTACCGGCTTGGTCACTTCAGTGACCGAGTCCCCCACGTTTAATACCAGACCTTCTTCGAAAGAAATTTGCTGTACGCGCAGGTTAGCGGTCGTTATCCTGTTCGTCCTTCGAGGAACGCGAACTTTGCATCTCTTATCGGGAGCGACCATGTTGCGCAAAATAACGGGTGCTTTTCTGGTGGCGGCATTGGGGATGGGATTGACGTTGCACGCGGGCGCGGCGGTCGCTGTGGGCGATCGGCCGGTACTGGAATTCAAGGCCGCCAACGGCGCGGGCCAGGTCAGCCTCGAGAAGTACAAGGGGAAGATCATCGTCGTCGACTTCTGGGCCACGTGGTGCGTGCCGTGCATGGCCGAGGCTGACCACATGGTGCAGGTGAACACCACTTACGCGCCCAAGGGGCTGCAGTTCATCGGGATCAGCCTGGATAAGGACGTTGCGGCGATGCGGAAGGTAGCGCAGGAGAAGGGTTTTGATTGGCCGCAGATGTGCGACGCGCAGGGGTGGCAATCGACGCCGGCGCAGACGTGGGGCGTGCACGGGATCCCGTCGACGTTCATCATCGGGCCGGACGGCGACGTGCTTTGGAACGGGCATCCGGCCGGGATCGATAAGCCGCTCGCCGACGCGTTCAAGAATCACCCGCCGCGGTTGGTGGATGCGAAGGTGCTGTCGGAAGCGATGGCGATCGCGGACAAGATCGAGGCCGCGCTGAAGGAGAGCGGCGGCGAGACGTCGGCAATCAAATTGCTGGCCAACGTGCCCGCCGCAGCGCGGGCGGACGGAAAGCTGGCCGAGCGGATGACGGGGATCGAAAAGCAGCTCGAGGCATTCGCGACCAAGTCGCTGGCGGAAGTTGAGCCGCTGATCCAGAACAAACAGTACGTTGACGCGGTGGGAAAGCTGAACGATCTGACGCGCGCGCTCGGTGCCCTGCCGGCGGGAGCAACAGCGAAGAAGCGGCTGGCGGAGTTGCTGTCAAACCCCGAGGCCAAGGCGCAATTCGAGGCGGCGCAAAAGGCGAAGACCGCGGACGAAGAACTCGCCATCGCGAAACGCCTGCAGACGGACGGCAAAGACGAGGCGGCCTATCTGAAGTTCAAGACCGTCGCAGCAAGCTTCGCCGGCACCCCTGCAGGCGAGCTGGCGAAGGCGGCGGTGGCAACGTACGAGAAGAACCCGGCGCTGGTGAAAAAGGCGAACGAATCCGTAGCCGCCGGGAAGGCCAAGGGAATGATGGGGATGGCCGAGAATTACGCGAAGATCGGCCGGGCGGAACTGGCGAAGAAGAAGTATCAGGAAGTGATATCGGCGTATCCCGGGACGAGTTACGCGAAGGCGGCGCAGGATGCGATCGATGCGCTGGCTCGCAAGTGAAACGGCGAGAGTCAACGATCAGAAGTCAGCGATAAGAGCTGCTCGGTGAAGGCGCGTTGCTGGGGATTGCGGGCGATTTTCAAAAACTCTTTGAAGAGTGCGCGGCTTTCGTTGGCGAGGATGTCGCCGACAATTCGCGGCATTTGGCTCTCGGGGCTCTGCGGCGGCTGAACGCGGGTGCTGCCGTTGTCGGCGGGGGCGTTCAAGGCGAAGGCGACGGTATCAACGGCGGCTTCCATGGCGGCGCCGGTGCACATCACGCACGGCTCTAGCGTGCTCACGAGGATGAGGTCCTTCGCATCATCGGGAACTTTCCCGGCGGCGGCGCGGAAGGCCACTATCTCGGCGTGGGCGGTGCGATCCTTCGTCTGATTCAGTCGGTTAAAGCCACGAGCGATGATGCGGGCGTGGCCGTCCGCGATGACGCAGCCAATGGGTGCTTCGCCGGCTTCCATCCCTTCGCGGGCCGCGGCGAGCGCTTGGCGCATCAGGCGATCGAGCAGGTCAGTGGTAAGGTGGACGGCGGTGGGCGAGGCGCGGTGGCAAACGTCATGGAGATTGTCGAGGATCTCGGCGACGTCATGGTAAACGGCGCGGGCGCCGCTTTGCTTGAGCGTCTCCGCCGACTGGTAACCGGTCAGGACGCCAAGTCCGATTACGCCCGCGTGCTTGGCGGATTTCATGTCGTAAAGGGTGTCGCCCACCATTGCGCACTGAGCGGGCGAGAGTTTAGCCTTGCGCACCGCGGCGACGATAATGTCCGGCGCGGGCTTGGATTCTTCAGCGTCGTCCGCGGTGACGAGGATGTCGCACGCGGCTTCGAGATCGACGCCGGAATATTCCTGAAGGGTGGCGAGCTGCTTCTTCTGACTGGAGGTGGCGAGGACGACCTTCAATCCGCGCTGCCGCGCAGTGGTGAGCAGGTCGAGCGCGCGGGGGAACGGCCGAAAGCCGCGCGCCTTGCCGATCTTCGCGAACTCTTCGGGCTCGGCCTTGCGCAGCGCGTCGCCGTCCTTTTCATCAGCTTCGCGGCCAAGGATGTCGGGGACGAGCTTGTCGCCGCCCTTGCCGATTTCAATTTCGATCCGATCGCGCGCGACGCGATAGCCATACCGCTCGAACGCGATCCGCCACGCCTCGACATGAGCCGGGTTGGAGTCGATCAGCGTGCCGTCGATGTCGAAGATCAGGGCGTCGAGTGCCATGACCGGCATTGGAGCAGATGGACCGGCGGCGCGGCACGTGCAAAATGCCTACGCGAGGAGCGCTTCGACGTGCGTGAGGAGGTCGTTGCCGTCGCCGTGGGCGCGATCGAAGCCGGGCCCACCGTCGACGGTGTCGATCGCGTTATCGAAGGCAAAGAGCTGGTCGTTGCCAGCGTCGCCGAAGAGTTGGTCCGCACCGGGGCCGCCGTTCAGGTAGTCGTTGCCGTCGTTGCCGTGGAGGATGTCATTGCCTCGGCCACCGAAGAGGGTGTCGTTTTCGGCGTTACCGGAGAGCGAATCGTCGTATGCGCCGCCTAGGAGGAGGTCGTTGCCATCCCCGCCGTTAAGGACGACGGGAACGGGGGAGGCGGAGGCGTCGATGAGGTCGTTGCCGGCGCGAGCGTCGATTGCGATTTTGGAAAAGGTGTCGATCGCGAAGCTTTCGCCGGCGTTGTTCACCAGGACGCGCGTGCCGGCGCGGGTGAGGCGGATGGTTTCGCCGGCGTCGGTGCCGACGATCTTGAGGACGCGGTTGACGATCGTGGCGGTGATCGGGTGCGGGTCGTCGAGGAGGTAGCGAGCCAAGGCGAAATCGCCGCTGGCATTGCGGACGCTGGCGTCGCCGACGGCGAGAAGTTTCGCGTCGGGCGTGATCAGGGCGGCGGTGGGGCTGCTGCTGTCGCCAAGCTGCGTCGTCTGTTTGCCATCAATCCCGAAGGATTTGTCGAGCGAGCCGTTGGGGTTATAGCGCGCGATGGCGAAGCGCTGGGTGACGTCGAACGGCGACCTGGCATTCACCTCATCGGCGCCAATGACGACGATCTTGCCGTCCGCTTGAATCGCGATGGCCTGGGCTACGTCGAAGACGGAATGGTAGGAGGTGAAGACGCTGGGCGGAAAAGACGTTATCACGAGGCCGGCGGTGCCGAAGGCCCGGTCGGTTGTGCCGTTGGCATTGAGCCGGGCAACGGCGAAGTCGGTGGTGCCGTCGATTTGGGTGGAATCGACTTCACCGGCGATGACGATCCTGCCGTCGGGTTGGAGGGCAATGGCGTAGGGGTCGCCGCTCCGACCGTTCAGGCCGATCAGGGCGATGCCGCGCGTGCCGAACGTTGCGTCGGGTGCGCCGCTGGCGGTCAATCGCCTGACTTCCCACTTGCGGCCGAAGGTTATCGGATCGATGTCGATCCCGCGGATGACAAGCACGCGGCCATCAGGTTGGACGGCGATCGCATTGTTGTTTTGAACGGTCCCGACGTCCAGCCGCGCGACGCCGGCTGCGCCGAAGGAATTGTCGGGTGATCCGTCGGCGTTGAAGCGCCAGGTGTCGGTGGTGTTGTCGGTCGTGCCGCAGAGCAGGACGAATTTGCCGCCGGCTGCCATTCGGATTCCGGCGACGCTTTCGTTAAAGAGAAGCTGGCCAAAGGTCGCGAAGGATTTGTCGAGCGAGCCGTCGGGATTGAATCGCGCGACGAAGCCGGAATCGAATGCGCCACCGACGGCGAGGATCTTCCCGCCGGCCGCAAGCGCCAGCCCCGCGATTCCCTTGCCCCGGCCGAGTCGAATTCGGACTTGTCCGCTCTCGCCGAAAGCCGGATCCAACGTCCCATCCGCACGATAGCGGGCAAGCGCGGCGTGGGTTTGCTCGTCGTGCGCATTATTGAAGGCACCGCCGACGATGTACTTGCCGTCGCCTTGGACGACGACCGCGATGGCGCCATCATCGGACGGGCCGGGGACGGCGATCGACTCGATGCCAGCGTTGCCAAACGAAGCATCTGCAGCGCCATCAACATTCAGACGCACGAGGGCGAAATCATCGCCGGATTCGGCGGTGGTGACGATGTTCCCGTCGGGCTGCACGACAAACCCGTTCACGCGGGCGTGAGTGACGAGCTGCACGGCAACGCTGATACCATCTTCATCGAACGTGCCGTCGAGCGCGCCTTGGTTCGTCAGGCGGGTCACTCGCAACCGGTTGTACGAATCCGCCTGCGCGATGACGATCTTTCCGTCCGCCTCTACTGCGATGCGGCCGGGGTCGAGGGACGTAGTCGTCAGGTTTGGGATCGTCGCGACCCCGCGCGAGGCGAAGCCGCGGTCGAGCACGCCGTTGGCGCGGAAGCGGCCAACCTGTTGTGAGGGCCCGTCGTTGAGGAGCAGGAGACCGCCGTCGGCGTCCAGCGTCATGCCGGAGACCGCATCATAACTCGCGAAAAGCCGACCATTCACGCGCCCGCCCGTGCCGAAGTTCAGGTCCGGCTTGCCAGTGGTCGTGAATTGCAGCACCAGGATTCCGCTCGACGTGGGACTGGCATCGTCGCTATACGATCCGGCGACTAGGATGCGCCCGTCTGGCCGAATCGCGATGCCGGCGAGGGAATCGAACAGTTTGAATTGCAGGTCGAGCGTGCCGCGGTCGGCGAAGCCGCGATCGAAGCCGCCGTCGGCGCTCAGGTGAATCAGGTGGACAAAGGGAATCTTGGGATCATTCTGAGTCGTTGACATCGAATTATCGGTGAGCGCGGCCGCGGTAATCGCGCCGTCGGCGGCGACGCGCACGAACGCGTTAACGAGCGATCGTCCGCCCGGCGCCGCGCTCACGACCTTGCCGCCGCTGCCGAACGTCGTATCGAGTGACCCGTCCGCGGTCAGGCGCATGACGAGCAGTTGGCCGTCGAGCGTGCCGGCGACTACAAGGTAGCCGTCGGGCAAGCGGACGACGTCCGACGCGCCCGCCTCCCCTCCGAAACTCAGCGAAAGCTTGCCACCCTGGCCAAACGTCGCATCGGGTCGTCCGTCCGCAAGAAACTGCGCGACGACCGCGCGCGTCGGATTATATCGATCGCCCACCCGGCCAACTGCGACGAGCTTGCCATCAGGAAGCGCCAGGACATTCTGAGCCTCGGACTGGGAAACGGCCTCGAAATCGGTCGTGACCGTCCCGCCGACGCCGAACATCGGATCGAGCGCGCCGGCGGCAAGAAAGACGCGCGTCTCGAGTCCTTCCATTCGAGCGTGAACGATATGCGCTGGGGTGGATGCCATCGTCCTGCCTTTGAGAAGTGTCCGGAGAATAAGGACGGCGGGGTGGGGGTGATCATTACCTTGATTCTGCGGCGGCGCAGAACAAGGTGTGCGGATCGAGAAATCCGCGTTCATCGCATCATCGAGAGCGGCACCGTGGGCGCGCCACAACGTTAGAAGAGTTTCATCGCCGGCAAATCGCTCCGCCCCATCAGGAACTGATCCACCCCGCGCGCCGCCTGACGACCTTCACTGATCGCCCAGACGACCAGCGATTGCCCGCGCCGCAGGTCGCCCGCCGCGA
>JAQGHM010000017.1 GCA_028291615.1 Phycisphaerales bacterium
CCCGTCGGGGCGGCAGCGGCCGGCGAAGGCGCGCTTGTTCATGTGCTCTAGTTCCATCTTCCAGGTCTGGTCGCGCAGGTTGACGCCCAAGTGCTTCTCGACGCTCTGATCGGCCGCATGCCACTCAGCGACAGTGGGCAGTCGGCATCCGGCGAGAGCCGCGGCGAACGCCGCGGCCTTGGGTGACACGCACTGCATCGGCTGGCGGCGCGAGGGGTTGAGTTCGGGGGCGGCGTAGCCGGTCGTGGGGCTGCCGATCTGGGTGTAGTTTTCGTTGAACTCGCCGGCGATCGCCCTGGGATAGTGATCGACGCCTGGCGGCACGAAATTGGGGCTCAGCCAGGTTTGGGACCGGGTAATCTCGGGGAAGCGGGCATAGCGCGGCCATTCCCACACGCGCGGTCCCGGACGCGTATCGGGGCGGGCGGGATCGGCGTCGCCCAGCAGCCTGCTGCCGCGCACGTCCTGCCATTTGCTGGCGGCGCCGATTAAGTTGCTGAAGAGGCCGAGCGACGTCTCGGTCGTCGCCACCCAACTCGCTGGGCCATTCGCTACAGGGCGAACGCGACGGAAGACGAGGGCGACTTCCTCCTTCGTGGCGTCGGTGGCGATCAGGGCGCGATAGGTGACCTTGTCGCCGGCCGGATCGGCGACCGGGTTCCAGGTGATCTTCGCGCCGGCGGCGCGGGCGGTCTCGGACGTGGGGCCGAGCGTGGTGAAATCGGGCGGCGCGCCCTGACCGAGGCGGTCAATCTCGGCGACGACGCTGGCGACCGCCGGCTCGGCGGCCTGCGCGGGCTCGAGCGTGGCGACGACCTTCCTGAGATTCTCGGCCGCGGTGGAGACCTCGCTGCCGATCCCGCTTCCCTTGGCGGACGAGGCGGCAACGCGCATGTCATGCAGTGCGAGGTTGAAACGCGCGCGAGGCGGAAGCGGCACGGCGACCGCGCCGTTAATCTTCTCGCGCATCGCGATCGCCGTCTCCACGTCCTGTTCGCGACGGGCATTTTCGAACAGCCAAAGCCAGCGGGCGCGAACGTCCGTTTCAAGCCGTTTCTTGATCGATTCGACGCGCGCCTTATCGGTCAGCTTGGCCTGCGCGGTCGCCAGCAGCGCCGCCGCGAGCTTGAGGTCTTCGTCGAGCGTCGGGCCGGTGATCTCGCGCCCAGCCTTGGACCAGGCGGCGAGGCGGACGCCCAGCGGCTGGTCACTCGCGGCGACGAGCAGGCGCATTGCAGAGGGAGCGTTCTCGATCTCGACAACGCTGACGGGACGGAGCAGCGGTTCGAGCGCCTGCTGAACCGCCGCCGTGTTCTTGTACAGGTCGGCTTCGCGCACCGACGCGAGGGCGGCGTTGAGCGGAGAGCCATCCGCGGCGACCTTGTTACCCGGCGCGTAACCCAGTTCGAGCAATTGCTCAACTCGGGCGGCATCGGTGACGAGATGGGCGGCGGCAGCGCGCCATTGCGTATCAAGATCATCCAGTTCGCGCAGGGAACTTTCGAACTTCGGGTCGCCGGTCGTCGCCAGCGCGATCAGACCTTTCAGCTCGTCGCTGCGTCGCGGCGCGGCGGTCTGGAGCGCATTGACGAGGGGCGCTCCCCACGCTGCGGGTGGCGGTTTGATCGTCAATGGGGCGACGATGGATTGATACGCGCTATCAAGCTGCAGGAGGCGGCCACGAAGCGTTTCGCGCTCGTCCTTGATGCCGGGGCCGAAGACGCCGTGATCGCGCTCGATCCGCGCGACGATCTGGTCATTGCGAGTGCGCCAAGCGTCTTTGATCTCGCGGCTGGTGACCTTGAGCGAGACCTCGCGCGATTCGGCGACGAACGCGGCGATCTCCTTCTCACGCTGCTGGCGCTCGCGCTCCAGGCGCAGCTTCTCGGGGTCGGGCGGCGGCGGCGCGGGCTTGGGCGGCGCGACGACTGCAACGGTGGTCGGCTGGACCGTCGGCACCGTGGTGGGGGTGACGAAGGCAAGCGTCGTCGGGGTGGGATGCGTGGAATCAATCCGCGTGGGTGTGGACTTTTGCAGCGTCAGGTCGGTCGGCGTCGGCAGCACCGAGTCTTTGGTAGTCGGCGACGGCCTTGGCGTGGCGGAGGCAATTGTTGTCGGCGACGGGTTGATCGTGAAAGACTCTGCGGTGGCGGGTGGCGGCTTGGGCAGGACGATCGCGACGGTCGTGGGGCCTGGCTTGATGTCTGCCGCGGCCATCGTGGTGGGCGCAGGCTTGGGTTCCACGGCTGCCATCGTCGTAGGCGGGGTCGGCAAGGTTGTGACTGCCGCCATGGTTGCGGGCGGGCGCGGAACGATCGTTACCTGAGGCGGCTCCGTATCGCCCCTGCCCGGCTTGCCGAGATTGATGTCCGGCTTCATCGTCGCCGAGGCGAGTTGCGAGCCGTAATCATCGACCTCGCTAAGCCAGGTTTTCAAATCGCCGGCGGTGGCGACGGTCTTGCCGGCAAAGCCGCGATGCGCCTGGCTTTTCTGTGCGAAATCGACCACGTCGAACGTCGCCCATTCCGGAGCGGCAACTTTCTTCGCGGCAGCGATCCAGGCGGGATCGCGATTGATCTCCGCAAGCCGGCGCGTCAGCGACGCGAGGTCCGGCGCGCCTCCCAGGCCAGACTGCGTCACGTATTGGCGGTAGGTGGCAAGGACTCGATCGCCGGAGGTTTCGAACAATCGACGCCGCGTCTCGATCTGCGTCCACTGCACCTCGGCCTCTTCCCAGCCGCGCTTGGCGGCGGCGAGATCATCGCGCAAACCGGCAAGCTGACCGGTCGGCTTGGCGCGATCGATCAACGCGCCCAACGCAGTGGCGGCGCCGGTCCAGCCGCGCACTTCGTAGGCGCGCTGGCGCTTGGCGGCGTCGGCCAGAAGCGGCACGGCGTCATCGAACAAAGCGACCGTCTGCGCGGCGCTTTGAAGCTGGCGGATGAGATCGTCAACGGCGGGCGCGGTCGGCAGCAGGACGTCGGAATCACTTGATGCCCGAAGGAGTGCTTCAAACTCGCCGATGCGGTCGCGGATGATCGACGCGCCCATCGCGTGGGCGACCAGATGATCGAGCCGCGTGCGAGCGGCGACGCGGGCGGTATCCAGGCGCGCCAGGCGAGCACCGCCGTCGAGCACTGCTGTGATTGCAGCGACGCGCCCACTGCCCTTCTCGCGCGCAGCGGCGTCGCCGACGGAGGCGGCGTATTCCACCAGCCTCGGCCAGTTTCGCTTGTCATAATCGGCGCGACGGCGCGTGAGGTCCGCCAGCGCCTGCCACCGACCGGGGGCGAGGCTGTTGTCGATCCCTCGCACCACGCGCGCGGCGCGCTCGGTCTTCCAGACGGCGGCGAAACTCAGGGGCGGGTTCTCGGCGAGGATCGAAAGCGATTCGGCCGACCCGCCGATCGCGCGCGGGTCGAGCTCGACGTGGTTCTTGCGCGCCTCGTCCAGCGTGCGCACCAGGTGTTCCTGGAGGTAGGCGTCCTGCGTGATCTCGGGGGGCGGATCGGAGGCCAGGCGCTTGCTGAGCGGGCCGGCCCAGTCGCCGTAAGCGCCGCAGAGCCTGCGCCACTCGCCGGCGTAATGGAAATACTCGCCGACGCCCGCGCCGGCGATTACCGCCAACGCCGCCAACGCCACCCAGAGCTTGCGCGAGCGGAGGCGACTTTTGCGCGGCCGCAACGCGGCGACTTCTTCGAGAATGTCATCGACGCGCAGCCAATTCTCAGCAGCGCGCGGCGACAGCAGGTGATTGCAGAGCGCCAACCAGCGACTGCCCTTCTTGCCGAGTTTCGTCCATGCCGGCGACGGCGGCACCGGCCACGCACGCGGTCCGCCAAACTTGGCGCCCAACACCGTCTCGTGGATCACCTCGCCCAGGTTGTAAAGGTCTTCGACCTCCCCGGCGATCGTCGCGTCCTGTTCGACCGCGGGATCGGTCAGTAGGACGTCGCTGGGCGTGATCGCGCCCCGGGTCCGGATCAGTACATTAGTTGTTTTCAGATTCCCATGCGGCCGGCTCAGCGTGCGATGCAGCTCCACCAACCCCTGGAGCGCGCCAGCGACGACGGCATAAAGCGTAAAGGCATCGACGCCGCCCGCCGTGTGCGCGAGCCCTTGCGCGGTGCGCGGGTAATAGTGAGCAACGTAGTACGCGTCTTCCCCAGCCGTGCCGGCTTCCAGGATCGGCGCCCAGTGCCGCGCTCCCAGTTCCACCGCCCGCTGCTGCGCATGCGCACGATCGAGAAATCGCTGCGCCTCATCGCCACCGGCGTCTTCGGCGTGACGGACGTGGAAAGCCTTTAACACGAAGTTGGCGTCGCTGCCCAGATCGTCGAAGCCAAGGTCCCACCCGCCGTCCGCCGGCCGGGCGCGCGAGACCGTAGTCGTGCGGGTACGACCCAACTCGGCCACCGTCTCATACTGCCCGTAAACGGCCATGGAACTTCACCACACGACGGCTCGAAAACCCACGCGCAACAACGACCGGAGCCCGCCAGTATAGCGGGTTTCGTCCGCCCTGACGCCGGGCAACTTTTCGCGCGACCGGCGATGACCAGTTAGACACCGCCCGCGCCCGATAATGTGTGGCAAAGAAGCGTGAAAACGCGACTATCGCGCCCCTTGCAAACCCTTGTTCCACTTGTTTTCCGACGGCGCAGCGGGCGGCGGGAACAATCGCTGCCGAGCGCTCACCTGCGCGGGCGCGTCGGGCGGGGTAAGACAATTCGGAAACGCCGCGAGCAATAATTCCACACGATCGTTCCGCGGCGCGGCGGCGACCACCGCCTGTGTCTCGGCCTGCAGTTGGGCAAACCGAGCATCGTCCGCCACCGGCGGCTGCGCCCAGTTCAGCGCCCCCGCCGGCAGTTCGTGAGCCCCATCCGCCCGCTCGCGCAACAGCGCCGCATCCAATCCACCCGGCGGCCCCTGCTGCAACAACCGGCGATAAACATCTGCATACCGCGCCGGATCCCACCCCGCCTTGACGAAAATATTGAAGGCGATCGCCTCAGCGGTTTTATCGTGCGCAGGAGTGAACTTCAGCGTCGCGAACGGAACCAGCAGGCCGTCATCTCCGCCCACCGATGCATCCCGCTTCAATTCTTTCTGCACGTGGCGGCCATACACGTGCGCATACTCGTGACAGAAAAGCGACGCCAGCTCATCCTCGTTGCGGCACTGCTGGAAGAGGCCGTCGTAAATATAGATGTGCCGCCCGCCGCCGGTGTAAATGTTGGGCAACTCACTGTCGACGAGGTGGAAATCGATCTCCTTCGAAAAGAGCCACTCGTTCGACCCTTCGTTGCGCGATTTGATGATCCCCTGCTGATCGAGTTCCCGTGCCGCCGTCACGATGCGCGACGAAAGCTGCTCGAAGTATCGCCTCAGGCGCGGCTCCTGCCGCTCGACCACCGCAGGTTCGAGGCGAGCGTGAAGTTGATCCGTCTCGCGCAAGAGCGTCTGATCAGTCGGACTCACCGCGGGTCCGCCGCAGCCGGCGAGTGTGCCGATAAGAGCGGGCAGGATGACAACACCTATCGGGATTAGAAACCAACGGAGATTCACGTGAGTCAGCTTAGCCGATTTCAGGTCGGGAACGAATGGCCCATTCGCATACCCGGCGTCGGCGCACTTCCCAATTCCGGGCCGCCCTTTAGAATGCCGCTTCGCACTTCGATCCAGTTTTCGTTTTCGGAGGAATCTGTGAAGAGTTTCGCTCACCGATCGTTAGCCCTTGTTCTTTTCGGGCTGATCGTCTCCATGCCGCTCCGCGCCGCCACGCCTCCGGCCGCCCCCAACCCCTTCGCCGAAAATGTCCGTCCCACCGCTGCCCTCACGCCAGAGCAGGAGTTGAAAAGCTTCCACCTCCCACCCGGCTTCAAGATCCAGCTCGTCGCGTCCGAGCCCGATATCCATAAGCCCATTAACATCGCCATTGATGCCAAAGGCAGACTCTGGGTCACCAGCACTATCGAGTATCCGCTCCCGGTTCGCGATCCCAACGTCAAGCCGCGCGACGAGGTCAAGGTTCTCGAGATCGACCCCGCTACCGGTCGCGCCACCAAGGTCACCACCTTCGCCGACGGTCTCAACATCCCCACCGGCGTCTACCCCTACAAAAACGGCGCGATCGCCTATTCGATCCCCAATATCTACTATCTCCAGGACACCGACGGCGACGGTGTCGCCGACAAGCGCGACGTCCTCTACGGTCCCTTCGACACCACGCGCGACACCCACGGACTGACCAACTCCTTCACCCGCGGCTTCGACGGCTTTCTCTACGCGACCCACGGCTTCAACAATCGCTCCACGCTCAACGGCGCTGACGGCTCTTCCATCTATATGGACTCCGGCAACGTCTACCGCATGACCCTCGACGGCGCGCACGTCGATCTGATCACCCACGGCCCGGTCAACCCGTTCGGCCTGATGTTCGACAGCAACGGTACCCTCTACGTCGCCGACTGCCACACCAAGCCGTTCCAGGTCGTTCTCCGCGGCGCGTGGTTCGAGCACTTCGGCCGAGCGCACGACGGCATCGGCTTCTACCCGAAGATCATGGGACACCTGCACGGCTCGACCGCCATCGGCGGCGTCGTCACCATCGATGACCTCCGCTGGCCCGAAGAATTTCAGCACAACCTCATCTGCGGCAACCCCGTCACCTCGCGCGTCGATCGCGACAGCCTCGACTGGCACGGCTCAACCCCCACCGCCATCGAGAAGCCGGACTTTGTCGCCTCGGATGATCCCTGGTTCCGCCCCGTCGCCTTCGCGCTGTCGCCCGATGGCAGCATCTACGTCGCCGACTTTTACAACAAGATCATCGGCCACTACGAAGTGCCGCTCACGCATCCCGGCCGAGATCGCACCAGCGGCCGCATCTGGCGCATCGTCCCGCCGCTCGCAAAGATGAACAGCGACGTCGATCAGATCCGCGATTTCTCCACGGCCTCCATCCCGCAGCTCATCAATGCCCTTGGCCATCCCAACATCACCGGCCGCATGCTCGCGATCGACCAGCTCACCGATCGCATCGGCAAGGACGTCATCGCGCCGGCCCACGAGGCGCTTGCCAAGGGCGATTCGTTCCAGAAGGTCGGCGCAATGTGGGTGCTCTATCGCCTGGGCGCGATCACGCCCGAAGAAATCAGCGCCGCCGCGATCGACCCGACCGACCGCATGATCCGCGCCCATGCCGCACACCTTTTGTCAGAACAGAAAACCCTTACGACAGAGCAACGCCAACTGCTCGTCCCGATGCTGAAAGACGCTGACCCCATCGTCCAGCGCAACGCCCTCGACGCCCTCGGCATGCACCCCGCCACCGAAGACGTCCGCCCCCTGCTCGACGCGATCCGCACCGCGCCTAAGGCTGACACTCATCTCATCTACGTCGCCCGCATTGCCCTGCGCAATCACCTCGAACGCCCCGCCATCCTCGCTGGCCTCCCCTTGCCCAATTGGAGCGAAGCCGACGCCGCCACCGTCAACGACATCCTTCCCGCGATCAAAACCCCACAGGCCGCGACATACATCATCGCCCAACTCAAGGCTGGTAAGTTAACCGGCGGATCGACTAACGAACTTCTGCGTCTCGCCGCGCGCTTCGGGGACGATGCCGGCGCAGACGCCGCCGCCAACTACGCCAAAGACCACCTCAACGACAACGCCGACGCCCGACTCGAAGCCCTCAAGGCGATCCAGGACGGCGTCAGTCAGCGCGGCGGAAAGCTCAGCGACACTACCCACGCATGGGCCGCCGACCTTGTCACCAGCGCGCTCCATCAGTCTGCCAAAGATCCCAAGCGACTCACGACCATCGCCGATCTCGCCAAGTCTCTCGCGCTCAAGGAATGCGCCGCCCCGCTCGCCGCAGTCATGTCAGACTCCAAGGCCGACCCCGCCTCCCGTCTCGCGGCGATCAAGACTGTCCTTGCGCTGGACCCCGCCAGCCTTCCCGCCGTCGCCGCGATCGTCGCCGATGCCAACCAGCCCGCCAACATTCGCGAAGCCGCCGCCAAGGCGCTCTCCGAAATTAACAGCGACGAAGCTCGCCAAGCCCTGCTCATGCCGATCCGCGTTGCCCCCCAAGCCTTGGCCGCCAAGCTCGCCGTCGCCCTCGCCAGCCGCCCCGAAGGCGCTGCCACCTTGCTCGACGCCGTCGAGCGCAACACCATCCTCCCCCGCCTCCTTCTCGAACCCACCGTGAAGGACAAGCTCACCGCCGCCAAGCTCAAGGACCTCGACGCACGCATTGCCAAGCTCACCCAGAACCTCGCCCCCGCGAGTGAGCAACTTGACAAGCTGATCGCGGCCAAGCGCGCCGCGTTCAACCCCAAGAAAGGAAACATCGAGAAGGGCAAAGAGGTCTTCACCAAGACCTGCGCCATCTGCCACCAGCTCGACGGCCAAGGCGCGCTCGTCGGCCCTCAACTCGACGGCATCGGCGCCCGCGGCCTCGACCGCCTCCTCGAAGACGTCATCGACCCCAACCGCAACGTCGACCCGATGTTCCGCTACAGCAACATCACCCTCAAAGACGGCGACACGATCAGCGGCCTCTCCCGAGGCGAAGCGGGCGCCAACCTCCTCCTCATCGACCTGACCGGCAAGGAAAATCCGATCCCCAAAGCCGAGATCCAATCGATTGAAGTCTCCAAACTCTCCCTGATGCCCACAGGCTTCGGCGAAATCATTCCCGCCGACGAGTTCAACAATTTGATGACGTTCCTGCTGAGCCAGACCGCGCCGCCGAAGAAGCAGTGACCGCTTCAATGAGAACCTTCCACCACGAAGGCGCGAAGGCACGAAGAAGAGAAGACGAAGCTCCGCCACGGAGGACACAGAGGACACTGAGGAATTCAATGTCTTCCTCCGTGTTCTTTGTGTCCTTTGTGGCGGAGCTATTCATGTCGATGAGCATGGCCGCTTCCGGCAGCACCTGCGGCTTCGCCGCGAAGTGCGAACGACTCTCGATCCGCCCATGGGGGGCGTCACTCTCCCGGCCCCGGCAGCCTCGCGTCCTCGTCATTCGAGGGCCGTGTAACAGTCGTTATGAAGACGACGGCCGCGAGAATAAAAAGAAAGCAGTAGTAGCCGACGTACATCATCGATGAGTAGAACGCACATCGTCGAAGGATGCCCCGTAATCACCATACCCGCGCGCTCGAAAGACTGCGGCGAGAATCACGTTCGCGGCGATCACGATCGGCAGTACCCTTGTGATTGCGCTATAACGGGGACAGATGATCGCGATCGCCAACCGCAGTCTGCGATTCAACCGTTCAGCCCTTGAACCGGCTTGGTTCGCCATACAGATCTTCCACCTCGCGCCGTCCGCACCGGGCCTATCGGCCGCCTGCGGCGCTGAACTTCGTTTCACGCCGTCAAGCGCCCGAACGTAATTCGCCCGTGCCGCTTCTTCTTGCCAAACCAGGTTGTCAGCGGATCGCGCTGCGGATCCGCTTCATGCAGCAGCGAATACCCCAGCCCAAAATAAAACAGCACGCCAGCCGCCCCGACCGTTCCGACCAGCACCGCGATCGCTCGATCCGCCGTCGCCCGGCGCGACCGCTCCGCCTCCTCCACGCGCAGCCGCCGGATCTCTGCCAGACCCAGGCCGCGCACGTCCGCCGCCGCCTGCTCGATCTCCTGCGGGCTG
>JAQGHM010000026.1 GCA_028291615.1 Phycisphaerales bacterium
CGAACACTTCGGCCACATGCCGCTAGCCTGGAAACTCTGGTCCCTCGTCATGATCGCCGCAGCAATCGCAAACTGGTGCGCGATGGCGAATTGGCGCTAACCCCCCAGCCGCGAAGCGGCGACAGAAAATAGCCCAGCGGCGTAAGCCCTGGGAAGCCAACACCCAAACCCATCAGCCCCAGCGGGGCGAAAGAATTCCTCTCGCCTGACATGCCCAACACCCTCCCGAAGTGGCTCGTAGCCGGTACTCCGGCGTAAAGCGAGCCACGTAGGTCGGTCGTTAGCAAAAGGGAACTTCCTATAAAAAAACATCCTCCCGACCATTCAATCCGCACGGGAACTCATTACACCATCGTTTCAAAAAAGTCAGTGTCGACCTTCTTAACCACGTATGTATCGGCCGCGGCGACACCGACGTCGTAGTCGATCATCAGTTCCGCCAGTTCCTCGCCGTCGATAAGTCGGACCTTAACGGCCGCCTCAGCGATCCCACCGGCGTGGTCACCTCCGGTGACCCACGTCCGCCCCCGCGAGCCCGCTTCAGCGGGTGGGATTCCATCCGCGACCAACCTCACATGCAATCGCCGCGCGGTTCTCTGTAAAGCAATCGCCGGCGCAACCCCCACATTGGTCCGTCCGCGCACCTCCCTCCAACTCCAAAAATATAAAATCTCCCCGCGATTCCACCCCAAAAACCCACATTTCCCCCCACTGCTGCGCAAAAAGGGTCCCAGCCGCGCACCGCCCCCAGTAATAGGGAGGACTCGCTATGCGCCTCGACAATCCGCCAAGTATCCTCGCCCCCGCGCCACAACGCACCACACCGCGCCACAATCCCCGCGCTCCGGCGCAAAACGAACCCACTCCACCTGTCCTGAGCGAGCGCAGCGAGTCGAAGGAATGTCCCAAAAAGTCCCGCAATGTCCCAATTCCACCAACCGTTTCTGCCGCCCACATGCACGCCAGCGCAAAACGAACCCACCGCCCATCCCGATCCGTCGCCTTCCTGGCTACTTGGCTACGTGGCTACCTGGCGTTCCCCCTCCGCCGCGCGCCAAACCCCGCCAAAGCACGCCATCCGCTCACACGCAAGCGCGCCGGCGCAAATCGAACCCACTTCCCCATCCCCCTACTGGCTACTGCCTACTGTCTACTCGCTACTTTTCCCCTTAAACTCCCACCCATGAAAGTGAAGCTCCTCGACCTCCAGGAACAGTACCTCTCCATCCGCGGCGAAGTCCGACGTGTCCTCGACGAAGTCTGCGACGCCCAGGACTTCATCCTCGGCCCCCGCGTCGAACGCTTCGAGCAGAACCTCGCCACCTACTGCGGCACGAAACACGCCATCGGCGTCTCCTCCGGCACCGACGCCCTCCTCTGCACCCTGATGGCCCTCGATATCAAACCGGACGACGAGGTCATCTGCCCCGCCTTCACCTTCTTTGCCACCGCCGGCTCGATCGCGCGACTGGGCGCCAAACCCGTCTTCGCCGACATCGACCCCGCCACCTTCAACCTCGCCCCCGAAGCCGTCGCCGCGAAGCTGACGGGCAACACCCGCGCCCTCATGCCCGTCCACCTCTTCGGCCAGCTCGCCGACATGACCGCCATCAACGACATCGCCGCCGCCCGCAACCTGCCCGTGATCGAAGACGCCGCCCAGGCGATCGGCGCCAAGCAGAACGGCAAGCCCGCCTGCGCCCACAGCCTCGCCGGGTGCCTCTCCTTCTATCCCACCAAAAACCTCGGCGGCTTCGGCGACGGTGGCGCCATCTGCACCAGCGACGACGCCCTCGCCGAAAAACTCCGCCTCCTCCGCGTCCACGGCTCCGGCACCCGCACCTACTACCACAAGTACGTCGGCGGCATGTTCCGCCTCGCCGCCCTCCAGGCCGCCGTGTTGGACATCAAGCTCAAACACCTCGACGCCTGGCACGAAGGCCGCCGCCGCAACGCCGCCATCTACGACCAGATGCTGTCAGGCTCAAAGGTGATCACGCCGAAGATCGAAAAAGGCAACTGGAGTATTTACAACCAATACGTCGTCCGCGTCAAAGATCGCGACGCCGTCAAAGCCAAACTAACCGAAGCCGGCATCGGCTCGGCCGTCTACTACCCCATGCCCCTCCACCTCCAGGAATGCTTCGCCTACCTAGGCCACAAGGAAGGCGACTTCCCCGAGAGCGAGCGCGCCTGCCGCGAAGTCCTGGCTCTCCCCGTTTACCCCGAACTAAAGGAGGAAGAAGTCCGCCATGTCGCCAAAACCCTGCTCGCCGCGATGAATTGACTATTCCCCGGGAGGCATCGAAGCGAGCAACGCGTCGCGCCGCCCCACCATCATTTTCACCTCGGCGGCCGCTTCGTTAAAGACCGCCTGGTATCGCCTGATCTCGGGGTCCATGCGGGCGCGCAAGTTCGATAGACGCTTGTTCGCATTCTGCGCGCTAGAGGCTTTCAAGGCTTGCGAATCCGGCGACTGCGCGATCGCCTGCTCGTACTCCGCATTGATGGCGCGGACCTCGCTGTCGAACTGAGCGTGTAGTTGCCCCAGCGCCGCATGGGCGGCCGACGCCTTCGCGACCGCCCGTTCCGCCCGCCCGCTCATCTCCACGATCTCAGGCTGGATGACGAGAAAGTACGCATTGCGAGCCCGCGTGGCTTCGGCGCGTCCTTTGAGCGCAACGGCGCGGTTCGCCATGATGCTCCAGGCTTGGTCGCCGGTGTCGTGCCATGCTTTAAGTCCAAGGGAGTCGCGAATAAAGGAAACATCGGTGATCGTCGCGCTGGAAAGTCCGAACGCCAAAGCCTCTTTGGCCGTCAGCGTCAGGATCTCCCCCTTTTTCTTAACAGGCTTCGCGTCGGGCGCGTCCAGCCCTTCGACAAGGCGCGGCCGCCCGTCGTCCGCCTGGACCAGCGAGAGTTCCAGGTTCAACTCGCTCATCCCGCGAATCCAGAGGTCCGATCGATCCCCCATCGCCGCCGCCGCGCGTTCCCCAGCGCGAATGGCGGAGCGGAATTTCTCCTCGATATCCTCCGGCATGCCCTTGGGACCGATCTTGAACGCGACCGCCGCGCCGATCGATGCGTCGGGCGCCATGCAAATCTGCGGACAGGCAACGGCAAGCACCGCGGCCGCCGACAACGCCCGCTTCACGTACGCGATCAGCTTCAGGTCCTTCGTCTGCACCATGACCGCCAGGATCTTGTTGCGCTCATCGATCGACCCGCCGGGACTGTCGATGACCAGAACGACATATTCCGCCCCCCCGCGCCGGGCGGCGGCCAGGGCATCGCGAAAATCGTCCGCCTTGACCTCGGCGCCGATCTCCCCGACCAGTGGAATCGTGCAGAAGCCCGGCCCCTCGCGCACCTCGCGGCGGACGACGCGCACCTGTGCACGAGGAATCCGCTGGCGAAACGTGATCCCGCCACTGCTGACCTCGAACGTCACGACATCGGACGTCTCGGCGATCACGCGCCCTTCCATGACCGAGCCGTCCTTCTTCTCCAACGTGTCAGCGCTCGCCGGCACGACCGCCAAAAGGAAAAACAAAATGCCCGCCCAAATGCTGATCCTGCTCATACCCATCCGCATCGACGCACGGCCCATCTCGCTTCACCCCGCTACGTCGACAAAGGAGGCGAATCGCGTGCGCACTCATCAAGCTGGGCGAAGGCTATCGACTGCACGTGTTGATGTTCGGTTTGTGCAATGAATACGCCCGATAACTCGCACCATCCGCGTCATAATCCTCTTGTGAAGCCGCCCCCCCGGCCGGGCCGATACTTCCGGTAATGTGAGTGAATCCAACGCCCCTACCCCCGTGTTGAACCCGGAAGAGTTGTTGCAGCAGTTGCAGAACCTGCAACAGCAGCTCGACTGCGTCCGGGAACAATTGACCGAGTCCCAGCGGCTCGCCACCATCGGCACGATCGCGGCCGTCATCGCGCACGAATTCAACAACCTCCTGACCCCGATCGTCAGCTACTCCCAGTTCGCCCTCTCCACCATCGAGACCGACAAGCCCGACATGGAGCTAATCAAGAAGGCATTGACCAAAGCCTTCGGCGCCTCGACCAAGGCCGGCAAGATCTGCCAGAGCATGCTGGGCCTGGCGCGCGGTCAAACCCAATTCTCGCAAGTCTCGGTCCAGATGATGGTGGAGGAAGTTCTGCTGGTCATGGCCCGCGACCCGCAGAAGGACGGCCTGGCGCTGCGGGTGCACATCCAGCCAGACCTGAAAGTCAGCGGCGACCCGGTTCAGCTCGAGCAGATCCTACTCAACCTCCTGATCAACGCGCGGCAGGCAATGCTCGGGCGCGGCGGATCGATCACCATCAAGGCCGGCGACGCCGAGGGGGAAAACGCGATCCGAATCCAGGTGATCGACACCGGCCCGGGAATTCCCGAGAAGCTGCTCCCCAAGATCTTCGACCCCTTCTTCACCACCAAGGGGACGGCGAAGAAAGGCGAGAGCAAAGGCACCGGCCTTGGCCTGGCAATCTGCAAGGAGATCGTGGAGGCCCACAAGGGGCGGATCGAAGTGCAGAGCGTGGTCGGCAAGGGGACGACCTTCTCGGTCGTGCTCCCCAAAGTTTAGCGCTCGCGCCGCTTGCGGTCCATCGTCTTAGCCAAATCCGACAAATGCTGGTGCGCCAGCTCACAGGCGTAATCCACCCGAATGGTTCTGCGATAGCCGACGACCTTGGCGATAGGATCAACCGACAGATCCGCAGCGGCAAGGAACGGCGCGGCCAGCCGTTCCCATAAAGCCATCACTTCGGCATAAGTCTGCGTCGTCCCCTTGCGGATGCCGCGCGGAAGTTCGGATTCCGAGAGCACGATGCTGTGCGCGGGAAGATTGGGCACGAGTTCATCGATTGACCAATCACGATCAGCCGCGGGGAGGGCGACATCCGGCGTCGGCACGATCACAACCGCCCTGCCCGAACCGACGGGGTACGTTGCCGCGAGGAAGGTCTCGACGTAGCGGCCATGCCGGGCGGCGAGCTCGCGCACGCCGACGGCGGGTTGGATCGTGCCCCAGCCGGCGACCAGAAGCTGGCCGTGCGGGTAGTTGCTGAAAATCTGCTCGGGATCGACCTGATCGGATGCGCCTTCGGCCAAGAGATCAAGGGCGACGACGCCTTCGCCGCAGCGCTGCCGGCGCTGGCGGCGGGCTTCCTGCAGGGGCATGTAGAGACGGGCGAGCGTATCCCAGTCGCGGGCTTCCCACGCGATCTTCTCTGCTTGCGCGAGCGTCCGCTCGGCTTCCCAATAGCGGGTTTCCATCAGCAGTTGCTGGCCTTGCTCGCAAAGCGCCTGGACGTCGGGAGAACTCATGCGGACGATTGTTGGGCGCATCGGCGTGCTGGTCAATCGGTGGAGGTCAAAGGTATGATGGACGGCTTGGGGGTCATCTCACTTTTGGGGCGAACGGAGAAGCGTTATGGTCACTTACGTGTCGCTGTTCAAATGGACCGAACAAGGGGTGACGAAGATTGCGGATACGGTCAAGCGCGCCGAGGATTTCGCGGCGATGGCCGAGAAGGCGGGGGGGCGGGTGAAGCATCAGTACTGGACGGTGGGCGATTACGACGGGGTGCTGGTGTTCGAAGCGCCTGACGACGTGACCGCGATCGGGCTGCTGGCGAAACTCGCCAAGTCGGGAAACGTCAAGACGCACACGTTGCGGGCGTTTGAGGCTGGCGAGATGAAGCAGATCCTTGCCAAGGCGAAGTAACCGAAGCTGCGGCGGGTGGTATATTGCGCATATGCGCGCTTCTTTTCCCGCTTATGCGTCGCTGGGGATGATCCTTTGGCTTTGTCTTACTGCCGCGTCGCGCGCTGACGAGGCGGGCACGGTTCGCTCGGCGCGATCGGGATTGTGGTCGGCCGCTGAGACGTGGCAGGATGGCCACGTTCCTGCAGCGGGCGCTCGGGTGCTGATCCGGGGTGGGCATCGCGTGGTTTATGACGTGACGTCGGATCAGGCGATTCGATCGATCCGGATCGCGGGACAACTCACGTTCGCGCGGGATCGGGATACGCGGCTGGACGTGGGATTGATCCTCGTGCAGGCGGGCGAGGAGACGACTGCGGAGAGCGGGTTCGATTGCCTGGCGCATGGCGATCACAGTTCGCCGGCGGCGGCGGAGAATGCGAAGGCCGAGCCGGCGGAGAAGGCGGCGCTGGAAGTGGGGACGGCGGATGCGCCGATTCCGGCGAGACATACGGCGTTGATACGCCTGACTTACTTCGAGGGACAGGAAAAGGATTCGTTTCCGGCGATCGTCTGCTGCGGCGGGCGGATGGAGTTTCACGGGGCGCCGATGTCGCGGACGTGGCTGCGGCTTGGCGCGCCGGCGAAGAAAGGTGACACGGTCGTGACGTTGCAGGAAGCTGTGGAGGGGTGGCGCAAGGGTGATCGAATCATCCTGACGGCGACCACGCGGCAGAACAAGCGGGAAAAGACGTTCAAGCCATCAACGCGGGATGATACGCAGACGGAGGAGCGGACGATTGTTTCGGTTGACGGGGAGAAGTTGACGCTCGATCGGCCGCTGACCTTTACGCACACTGCGGAGGGCGACTACCGCGGTGACGTGGCAAACCTTTCGCGGAACGTGGTCGTGGAGTCGGCCGATCCGGCGAAGGCGCGCGGACACACGATGTACCATCGGAACTCGGCG
>JAQGHM010000039.1 GCA_028291615.1 Phycisphaerales bacterium
GGACCCGCCGAAACGCGCCACCTCCCATCCCTTGACAGCCCCCGATTCTCCCCTAAACTACTCGCCCCTACAGGAGCGGCGGGTGCTTAACCCCGCCGCTGTTTTTTATCCCTCGATTGTAAGGGACGTCTCGACCCAGCAGGCTGAGCCGTTGTCAGAGGCCACGCAGAAAAGACAGAGCAGGAGCGGTCATGCAACCCGTCCAGAAGATCAGCAAAATGCGCAAGCGCAAACGTCGCTCGCATCACGCCTTAAAGCCTATTCACTACGTCCGTTGTCCCCAGTGCGGCACCACCAAGCTGCCACACTGTGCCTGCGACAACTGCGGCTTTGTGAACCCCAAGCTGGCCCTGCACGTCGAGCAGGAACAGGAATAATCCTCTAGGGGAAGGAGCAATCCTGGTGCGCGCCGCGGTCGATGTCATGGGAGGCGATCATGCCCCCTCAGCCATACTCAAGGGCTGCTGGGAGTCGGTCCAATTCCTCGACCAGGATGACCGCATCCTCCTGATCGGTGACCAAACCGTCAGCCGCGAAGGCTTGGAATCCTCAGGTCTCTCCGCTGAGCACAAGGCGCTCTTCAAGATCGTTCATACCACCCAGGAAATCGCCATGGACGAATCGCCCGTCGAGGCGATCCGCTCCAAGCCGGACAGTGGGATCAGCGTGATGTGCAAGATGGCGGCCAAGGGTGAGGCCGACGTGGTCATTTCCGCCGGCAATACTGGCGCTTGCGTCGCCGCCGCGCAATTGCGAATGCGAACCCTCCCCGGCGTCAGCCGCCCGGGCATCGCGGTCGTCGTCCCCACCTTCCATGGCAACGTCGTCATTTGCGATGTGGGCGCGAATATAGCCCCCCAACCCCGGCACTTGCAACAGTATGCGATCATGGCCGGTGCTTACGCCGAGGCCGTTTGCGGCATCAACAACCCGCGCGTGGGCCTGCTGTCGATCGGCGAGGAAGACGCCAAGGGGACTGCCATCGTTAAAGAGTCGCGCAAGCTGATGCGCGACGAGCCGCTGATCAATTTCATCGGCAACGTCGAGGGGCGCGACCTGTTCAAGGGTGTGGTAGACGTGGTGGTGTGCGACGGGTTCGTCGGTAACATCGTCCTGAAATTCACCGAGGGGATGGCTGAAGGGTTGTTCCAGACCATCGTCTCCGAGATCCAGGAGGCCGACCCGGACCTGCTGGTGCAACTCGGCCCGGTGATGAAGAAGCTGCACACGAAGCACGACTGGCGCGAATCCGGCGGCGCGCCGCTTTTGGGCGTGGCGGGGTACTGCCTGATCTGCCACGGCCGCTCGGACGCCCGCGCGATTAAAAACGCAATTCGGGTCGGCAAACAGTTGCACAAGAGCGCGATCAACGACAAGATCGTAGATATCGTCCGCAAGAGCATTCCCGCCGAAACGTGAAAACGCCCCCGCGGACTTAAGTTCAACAGCAATTAGCCCCGCGTGAATTCACGCGGGGGAACCGTCGACGCAGAGCAAATGTCCAACACTTTCGGAGCCATCCTCACGGGCACGGGTAGCGCCCTTCCCGAGAAGCGACTGACCAACGACGACCTGTCGAAGATGGTCGACACCAACGACGAGTGGATCGTCCAGCGAACCGGGATCAAGGAACGCCGCATCGCCGGCGAAGGCGAAAGCACCGCGACGCTCGCGACCGCCGCCGCCCGCAAGGCCCTCGACGCCGCCGGCCTGAAGGCTTCTGAGCTTGACCTGATCATCGTCGCGACGATCACGCCCGAGATGATCTTTCCCTCGACCGCGTGTTTCGTCGCCGCATCGCTGGGCCTGCGTTCGACGCCCGCGTTCGACATGGCCGCTGCTTGCAGCGGGTTCATTTACGCCCTGAACACTGGCGCGAATTTCATCAAGGCTGGGCAATACAAGACGGTCATGGTCATCGGCGCGGAGACGCTCTCGCGCATCGTCGATTACACCGATCGCGCAAGCTGCATCCTATTTGGCGACGGCGCGGGCGCGGCCATCCTCCAGCGCTCCAACGATTCGTCGAAGGGCCTGGTCTATGCCAGCCTGCATGCAGACGGCAACGGCGCGGAAGCGATGAAGTGCATGCCCGGCAGCCTGCATCCGGTGAACGCCGCGATGCTCGACACGCGCGACCAATACATCAAGCTCAAGGGGCGGGAAGTTTACAAGTTCGCCGTCACCAAGTTCGCCGAGTTGATCGAAGACGCGATGCGCGTCGCCGAACTATCGAAGGACGATCTAAGGCTGATCATCCCGCACCAAGTCAACCAGCGGATCATCGACTCGGCCATGGAAAAGCTGGAGATGGGCCCGGAGAAAGCGCACGTCAACATCGACCGTTACGGCAACACGTCCGCCGCCTCGATCCCGATCGCGCTGGACGAAGCGCTCCGCGCCGGGCGTTTGTCGCCGGGTGATGCGGTCGTCTTCGTCGCTTTCGGCGCAGGACTAACCTGGGCAAATGCCGTCCTGAAGATTTAACACCCAAGTTGACTCCTGTGGAATCGGACCTGATTCACCGAAATGTCCCAGAAAACCTACATCCTCTGCCCCGGTCAAGGTGCCCAGCAAGTCGGCATGGGGAAGGACTATTTCGAGCAGCACGAACCCGCGCGCAAGATCTTTGAGCGCGCTAATGCCGTTCTCGGCTTCGACCTCGGCGCCCTCTGCTTTAACGGTCCCGAAGAGCGCCTGAACCAAACCGACATCAGCCAACCGGCCATCTTCGTCACCAGCGTCGCCTGCTATCACGCGGCCGTCGCCGCCGGGACGATCCAGCCGATTTCGATCTCCACCTGGGCCGGCCTCTCGCTCGGGGAATACACAGCCCTTCACCTCGGCGGCGTCTTCAGCTTTGAAGAGGGTTTGAAACTCGTAGCGGGCCGCGGCAAGTACATGCAGGAGGCCGCCGTCGCCACGCCCAGTGGCATGGTCGCCCTCGCCGGCGCGGCCGACGAAGCCAAGGCCAACGAACTCTGCGCCCAAGCCGCCCAGGGCGAAATCCTCGTTCCTGCCAACTTCAACGCGCCCGGCCAGATCGTCGTTAGCGGCTCACTCGCCGCCTGCCAGCGCATTCTCCCGCTCGCCGAAGCCGCCGGTCTCAAGGCGATCCCGCTGAAGGTTGCCGGCGCATTCCACAGTCCGCTGATGCAACCCGCCGCCGACCGCATGGCAGCCGAGCTCGAAAAGGTCGCCTTCTCCACTCCGAACCAACCTGTCTACGCCAACGTCACCGCCGAGAAGCACCACGACGCCGCCTCGATCAAGAAGCTACTCGTCGATCAGATCGTCAAGCCCGTGCGCTGGGAACAGACCATGCAGGCGCTTCTCGCTGCCGGCGAAGCGCGATGGGTCGAGCTCGCCCCCGGCCGCGTCCTTACCGGCCTCCTCAAACGAATCAACCGCCGCTTGCCTGTAGAATCTCTGGCCACCGCCGATACGCTCACGGCCGCCGCCGCCGCCAAAGCCTGACACACAGGAATAAGAACTCAGGACTGAAACATATGAACGAAAAACGTGTGGCATTCGTAACCGGCGGTTCCCGCGGCATCGGCGCGGCGATCGTCCAGCGCCTGGCCAAGGACGGCTTTCACGTCATCGCCGTCGCGCGCAGCCTCGACAAGCTTGAAGCCATCTGCAATCAGATCAACGCTGAAGGCGGCTCCGCCGAACCGATGATCGTCGACATCGCCGACTCCAAGGCCCTCGCCGCCGCCGTGGAGAAGACCGCCGATACCCACGGCCGCCTCGACGTCCTGGTCAATAACGCCGGCATAACCCGCGACGGCCTGATCCTCCGCATGGACGATGAAGACTTTGACGCCGTCATCGATACCAACCTGAAGAGCGCCTTCGTCACCATCCGCACCGCCGCCCGCCCGATGATGCGCGCCAAAGGCGGACGGATCATTAACATCAGCTCCGTCTCCGGTGTCGCCGGCAACGCCGGGCAGGCCAACTACGCCGCTTCTAAAGCCGGCCTGATTGGCCTCTCCAAATCCGTCGCCAAGGAACTGGCCGGCAAGAACATCACCTGCAACGTCGTCGCCCCCGGCTTCATCAGCACCGACATGACCGATTCGCTCAGCGATCAGATCAAGGATCGCGTGAAGGAAGTGATCCCGTTGCGCCGTTTCGGTCAACCCCAGGAAATCGCCAGCGTGGTCGCGTTCCTCGCCGGTCCCGACTCGACTTACGTCACCGGTCAGGTCATCGTGGTGGATGGTGGAATGGTCATGTAAGATGAGTTGACAAAATAGGCTTAAGCGAGTAAGTTAATATTCACTAACAACCGGTGGCGAGGGGCCAAAGCAGCCGTTGCAAATGGTCATCCCACCGCTATAGTCTCCGAACCGACCGGGCCGCGGGGCTCGAGGGTAAGGGAATCAAGCGAGGCAGCAGTCAGCAGCAGGACCCGTTATGGACGAAACTGAACAGAAGGTCATCGAAATCGTAAGCGAACAGATGGGCGTCGATAAGAGCGAGATCACGCGCGAGACTCACTTCATCAACGATCTCAACGCCGACTCCCTCGACACCGTCGAGCTGGTCATGGAGTTCGAGGACGAGTTCGAACTGTCGATCCCCGACGAAGAAGCCGAAAAGATCCAAACCGTCGGCCAGGCGATCGACTACATCAAGGAACACTCCAATAAGTAATTGCCGATTTGCGATTGCGGATTGCCGATTGAAGTCCAATCCGCAATTCGCAATTCGCAATCGGAAATCATGATGGAACGACGCGTTGTCATCACGGGCCTCGGTTGGGTCACCTCACTTGGCGAAGACGTCGAGCAGGTCTGGGACGACCTCTGCGCCGGTAAGAGCGGCATCGGCCCGATCACCCGCTGGGATGCCTCCAAGTATCCCACCAAGTTCGGCGGGGAGTGCTCCCATTTCGACGTCACCAAGTACGGCGTCGAACACCGCGAGGCCAAGCGCATGGATCGCTTCGGCCAGTTCGGCATGGCCGCCTCGGTTTCCGCCGTCAAAGACTCCGGCCTCGACTTCGAAAAGGAAGACCGCTATCGCTGCGGCGTCCTCATCGGCAGCGGCATCGGCGGCATCGAAACCCTCGAAGAACAAAACCGCATCCTCATCGAACGCGGCGTCTCCCGTGTCTCGCCGTTCACCGTCCCCCGCCTGATGGTCAACGCGGCCAGCGGCAACGTCTCGATCCTCTTCCACATTTACGGCCCCAACACCGCCGTCGCCACCGCCTGCGCCACCGGCTCCAACGCGATCGGCGACGCCATGCGGTTCATCCAGCACGACCAGGCCGACGTGATGATCGCCGGCGGCTCGGAGGCCGCCCTGTGCGAGCTCGGCATGGCCAGCTTCTGCGCCGCCCGCGCCCTCTC
>JAQGHM010000087.1 GCA_028291615.1 Phycisphaerales bacterium
TGTGCGGGTTAGAGTGCGCGGCGCGCACGCGGGCCGCCGCACACATGCACGGCGCACACACCGCTTGCGATCACCGCTAAGATCGGCGCGGCGCGGCGGGCACTTTATTTCCGCTCCCACGAAAATATACGAGCACCCGGTCGCGCCCCCGCCCGCCGCGTGAGCAGGGCGGATCACCGGCGGGAACAATCAGTTCTCCCATGGGAGAAATGATTTCTCCTCGTGGAACAATGGCTTCTCCCAGGGGGAAAATGGTTTCTCTTCGTGGAATAACGCCTTCTCCCGCGGGAAAGAGGATTTCTCCCCGCGGCACAACACGTTCGCATGCGGGGAGAAAGATTTCTCCGCGCGGGAAGGGTCGTTCCTCTGCGTCTCTGCGTCTCTGCGTCTCTGCGTCTCCGCGTCTATGCGTTCATCTTCTCAAACGGCGATGTTGAAGCGAAGACCGCAGCCGCTGCGCTGTTGCGGCGAAAACGGCGAGGACGCGGAGTACCGCGACGGTGAAGGGCTCTCCCCCCCGGAAGACCGCGAAGCGGTAAGCTGGCCACGTTCTTCTGTGCGGGGGAGCTATAACGGCGACCCGTCGCAAGCCGAACGCGTTGCCGCGCGCAGGATGGCGAAATCGCCTCCGACGGTTATCCTCATCCCGATGGAACGCTTCGACCTGTTCGACGCCGTCCGCATCGCCCGCCTGCAGGACGGCGTTGACGAGATGCCCGCGTATCACCCGCGCGCGGAAACGATCCGCGTCGGGGACGTCGGCGTCGTGATCGGAAACTGGCTGGAGGGCAAATACCGAGTCGAGGCGGTTGACGCGGACGGGGCGATCGCCTGGCAGGACCACTTCGACCCGGCGCAGCTCGAGCGCGTCGAGCCGACGGCGGCCGGGTTCAGCCGGCGCCGGATCAACGACCACTGGTCGTGCATGCTTGGGATGGGTGTGGAACTATTCGACCCGGCACGGGCGCGGGCCGCGCTGGCCTTCGCGCGGAAGGTGATGGCGTTCGCCCGCCGTAACGTCGAACTGCTCGCCGAGCGCCTCGAGCGCGGCGGGTATCGATTCGCGCATCCCAATGGACCGTGGCGGCGGTCGGGCAACGACGTGACGGAGCGCGTCGAGCAACTGGCTCGATTGGACGTCCACGTTCCGGTTGCCATTCACGCGTGGATGCTGGAGGTCGGCGACGTCGATTTCTGCGGCACGCACCCCGACTGGCCCCGCACCGGCTACGTGGGCATGGGCGACGACGGCGCGGAGTCCGAGCCGTGGTACACGGACCCGTTGGTCGTGGGTTTCAGTATCGACGACCCGGAGCAGGCGGGCGAACCGCGCCGGCTCGACATCGCGCCCGACGTGATCACGAAGGCGAACGTTAGTGGCGGCGCACCGGTCTGGGTCGGCACCACGTCGCCGACCTTCGACGCGTGCCTCGTCGGGCAGTCCGGCAGCTTCACGCTGCTCTCGTACCTGCGGCACGCGTTCGCGTGGGGTGGCTTCCCGGGGTTCGAGTACCAGCCCAAGGCCCCCAGGGAGATGCTCGCGGAACTCGCCCGGGGCCTTACGCGCCTCTAAGGCGAGCCTTAGCGAACGTCAAACATCATGGCGTGTCGCACGTTCCCGCGCGAGGGGAAGGGTGAGACAGAGGGAGTTTGAGGGAGAGAGTCGTCTCCCTCAATATCACTTCCGCCGGTACTCCGCTTCGATATTCCATTCTTCGGAGGGCAACAACTCAGCCGCCGGTACTCCGGCCTTCGCGTTTCAGGCCGCATCAATGAGGAGAAAAGCCCGAATGACGATTTCGAATTTCGTCATTCGGGCTTGATTCTGATTTCGAGTTTCGGACTTCGAATTTCCCGCGCGAGCCCCGCATGTGCATGCGGGGTTACCGCAGCATGTCCTTCACCGTGTTCCGCTCCTCGACCAGTTCCTTATTGGTCGCGGCGATCTTCCCCTTGGCGAAGTCGTCCATCGGCAGTCCCTTGATGACTTCAAAGCTGCCGGGCGTCGTCGTCTTGACCGGCATGCCGGCCCAGACGTTGGGATCAAAGCCGTACTCGCCGTTGGATTTCACGGCGACGCTGTGCACCTTGCCGGGCGTCATCAGGTCGCGGACGTGATCGACCAGCGCGTTGGCGGCGCTGGCGGCGGACGATGCGCCGCGCGCCGCGATGATCGCCCCGCCGCGCTTGCCAACCGTTTCCTGGAACTCCCCGCGCAGCCACTCGGCGTGGCCGATCTTCTCGGGCAGCGGCTTGCCGTTGATCTTGGCGAGGTGGAAGGCGCTGAACATCGTGGGGCTGTGGTTGCCGAAGATGAAGACGTCGCTGACGCTGGTCAGCGGCACGCCGGCCTTCTTCGCCAACTGCGTCTTCGCGCGATTCTCGTCTAGTCGCACCATCGCGGTGATGCGGTCGGGGGTCAGGCGCTTGAACTGGCTCGCAGCGATCATCGCGTTGGTGTTGGCGGGGTTGCCGACGACCGCGACGCGGGCATCGTGCGCGGCGACGCGGTCGATGACCTGCCCCTGCTCGATGAAGATCTTGCCGTTGTCCTTGAGGAGGTCGGCGCGTTCCATCCCCGGCCCGCGCGGCTTGGCGCCGACCAGCAGCGACCAGTTGGCGTCCTTGAAGCCGACGTTCGGATCGCTCGTCTGCACCATGTCAACCAGCAGCGGGAACGCGCAGTCGTCCAGTTCCATGCAGACGCCCTTGAGCGCGCTCATCGCCTTCTCGACCGGCACTTCGAGGAGCTGCAGGATGACGGGTTGATCGGGGCCGAACATCTGGCCCGAGGCGATGCGGAAGAGGAGTGCGTAACCGATTTGCCCGGCGGGGCCGGTGATCGCGACGCGGAGGGGTTGTTTCATGGGAGGAACCTTTCCAAAGTTTAAACGACTTCCGAATCGCGCAGCGCGAAGCCGGACTGCGGCGATTATGGGAAAAGTGATCGGCGTTGCAATCGATCCTGCGAACTGCGAGGCGCGACTGAGGAAAATTCCTCCGCGAATGGGCCGAGGCCGCTTTGCGAACCCGCCGCGGCCCCTATGATTGGCGATTCCCCGTCTTGCGGAGACCTAACGAGGATTGCAGATGATCAAACGGATATTGCTGTTGGCTTGGCTATCGGGCACGTTCATCGCGACCGCCCCGTCGCTCGCGCGCGCCGAGGATCAGAAGACGCCAGCGCCCATGGCGCAGGCCGCCGTCGCCCCGATCGAGTTCGAAACCGAAACGCTCGACAACGGCCTGCGCGTCGTCTACGCGCCCTTGCGCCAGGCCCCGGTCGTTCACGTCCGCGTCTTCTATCACGTCGGCTCGAAGGACGAAAAACCCGATCGCCAGGGCTTCGCGCACATGTTCGAGCACATGATGTTCCGCGGCTCGGCGCACGTGAAACCCGAGCAGCACATGCAGCTCATCAATGGCGTCGGCGGAATCTCCAACGCCTTCACCAGCTTCGACCAGACCACCTACGTCGATACCGTCCCGCGCGAGGCGACCGAGATGGCCCTCTGGCTGGAGGCCGACCGCATGGCCTCGTTCAAGGTCACCGACGAGATCTACCAGATCGAGCGCAAGGTGGTCGCACAGGAATGGGCTATGCGCATGAACCAGCCCTACGGCAACCTGTACGAGGAGTTCCTCAAGCAGGCCTACGCCAAGCACAGCTACCGCTGGACGCCCATCGGCAACATGGAGCACCTGAAGGCCGCCGCCGTCAACGAGCTGCAGGATTTCTTCAACACGTATTACATTCCCAACAACGCCATCCTCGTCGTCGCCGGCGATATCGACGTCGCCAAGACCAAGCAGTGGGTTCACGACTATTACAATTGGATTCCCAAAGGCCCCACGCCTGAGCGTCTGTCGCCGCGCGAGCCCGAACAGACCGAGGGCAAGCGCGCCGTCGTCCCCGCCAACGTCCCGCTGCCGGCGGTGCTGGTCGGCGTGCGCATCCCGGCTTATTCGTCCGACGACCAATACGCCTTCGGCGTGCTCGACGAGATCCTTGGCTCCGGCCGTTCCAGCCGTCTGAGCGAGCGCCTCGTCACTGGCAAAGACCCGCTCTGTACCGAGGCCCAGGCGATGTACGTCCCGCTCGAAGACGGTGGAATCTTCGGCGTCTTCGGCATGCTCTTGGCGGGGAAAAACTCCGACGACGTCGAGAAGGTCCTGCGCGAGGAGATGACTGCGCTGGCCGACAAAGGCGTCACCGCCGAGGAACTCGCCAAGGCCAAAACACAAGCGCGCCTGGGCGTCATCCGCGGCCGGAAGACGGCTGAAAACATCGCGAAAAACGTCGGCGAAGAATGGCTCTTCGGCGGCGATCCCAACCGCGCCAACACCGAGCTCGCCAAGATCGACAAGCTCACCGTCGCCGACGTGCAGGCCGTCGCAAAAAAATACCTCAAGGCGCAGCGCATGACCGACCTGCAAATGGTCCCCGATCCAACCGGCCAGCTCGCCAAAAAAGCCATGGCCGAGGCACGCAGCACCGCCACCGCCGGCGTCACCCCCGCCACCGAGCCGGTCAAGCCGCGCGTCGCGCAGTTCCCACCGAACTATCCGACGCAGCCGCCCGCCATCCCCGCCGTTGGTAACGCGCAGTTCAACAAAGGCGAAGAGGCCGAGGTGAACGGCCTCAAAGTCGTGACGGTCACCGATCACCGCCTGCCCCTCGCTGGTTTCACGCTCTCGATGCGCCGCGGTTCGTACAATGAGCCTGCAGACAAGGTCGGCCTCGCGGGATTGACCGCCGAAATGCTCCGCCGCGGCTCCGGTGGCATCGCCTACGAAACGTTCAACCAGACGCTCGACGCCAAAGGGATTTCCATCGGCGTAAGCGACGGTGGCGACCACACCAACCTTGTCGTCACCTTCCCAACAGACCAACTGGACGAGGCCGTCCGCCTCTCGCGATTGGTGCTGCAAAAGCCGGATTTCCCGCAGGACCAATTCGATAATCTCAAGGCGCAGGCGGTGAACGGCCTGACCGCCGAACTCGCCAGCCCCACCACCGTCGCCGATCGCGAGGTCAGCAAACTCCTCTACGGCGACACGCCCCTGGGCCGCAACAGCACGCCGAAAAGTTTGCAGTCGATCACGGTGGCGGATGTGAAGGACTTTTACGCGAAAATCTATCATCCACAGGAGGGCATCCTCGTCGTCGCCGGAGATGTCAGCGCCGATCGCGGCAAGTCGATCGCGGAGCGACTTCTCAGAGATTGGTCAAATGCGAAGTCTGCCGCCGCCCCTGCGCCCAAGCTCGACCTGCCGCCGCGGCCGACCAAGCGGATCGTTGTCCTCGTCGACAATCCTGGCGCCCCTCAGGCGGCGATTCGCATGGGTGTCCCAGCCTTTACTACCGCAAGCGACGAGAAGTACGCCGGCGCATTAGCCAACCAAATCCTCTCCGGCGGCATCGAATCGCGCATCATGCGCTACGTGCGCGCCGAAAAGGGCCTCGCCTATCATGCGCATGGCGTGTTCATGCCCGGCCGCGTCGCTGGTGCGTTCGTCGGGCAGACCGGCACGCAAGTAGACAAGGCCGCCGACGCCATCGAGGCGATGTTCCAAGTGCTCGACCAGACTCGCAAAACGAATGTCAGCGACGCCGAACTCGCCGACGCCAAGCGCCGCGTCGCCGGCCGAATGGTCATGCAGATGCAGACGATCGACCAGCAGGCCGACCGCCGCCTCGAAGGGATCTTGAATGGCTATCCGGCCGACTATTACGACAAGTACGCCGCCCGCGTCGCGGCAGTCACGGCGGACCAAATCCGAGAGGCGATGGAACGCTACGTCGATCCCGCGGTGATGCAGGTCGTCGTCGTCGCTCCGGCTGATGGAAGCAAGGAAAAGCTGGCGCGGCTGGGCGAGGTCAAGGTCGAGCCGATGCCGGGTAAGGCCGAAGAATTGCTGAAGTGATCTCGCGTTATCCCGCCTGAGTATCGGAAAGACCCGGCGAATCATTTTCCGCGAACTGATCCCAGGCGCGCGGCATCGGCCGCGGCGCGAGCTCGGCGAAATCATCATGAGCGGACTCGCCTTGAACGGCTCGGGCAAGCTCCAACGCATGGGTCGGATCAACCGGACGGCGTCGCGGCGAGGCCGAGCGTTCGAAGAATTGTATAACCGTGTCCCCCACGCGAATCTTGTCGCCATCTCGAAGCAGCCGTTCACTCACCTGGGCGCGCGCAACCCACGTCCCATTGCTGCTTTCAAGGTCTGTGAGCAGCCACCCGTCAGCGACCGGCTCGATGCGGCAATGACGGCGGGAGATTTTGGCGTCCGCGATGGCCACATCACAGACGGCAGCTTGGCGTCCAATGATTACCGGACCGAGCAATTCAACTCGGTTCGGCTCTCCTTTGGCCCGGTTAAGCGTGAGCGAGGGCATTGTAAGGCTTCCTCTAGACGTTCTACGATACAGCCCAACCATCCGCTGTCGTAAAACTGCGGATTTGAGGCAAAGACGGTTGCCTCCTAAAAGGTGTCGGCTAGATGGCGCCTCAACAGTAATTCGCTGGCCGCCCCACCCCTTGCCCCGTTTTGCCCGTCCCCGTACAACCTCGCCCATGCGCAGACTTTTCCTAAGGGACGCAGCCTCGGGCGATATCGTCGATGACGTCTTCGTCCTCACCAATAAGCAATTCGCCGCCGCCTCCACGGGCAAGTTCTACATCAAGGGTTTCATTTCCGACAGCAGCGGCCAACTCGTCGCGCGCATGTGGAATACCACCCGCGAGATATTCAACTGGCTGCCCGATTCCGGCTTCATCAAGGTGCGCGGGCGCATCGAAAACTACCAGAGTAACCTCCAGTTCATCATCGAGTCCGTCGGCCCCGCCAAGGAGGGTACCTTCGACGTCGCCGACCTCGTCGCCCACACCCGCAAGAGCATCCCCGACATGTGCACGAAGCTGCACGAGATGCTCGCCAGCATTCGCAACCGCCACCTCAAGGCGCTGATCCAAGCCTACGTCGAAGACCCTTCGCTCATGGACAACTTCTGCAAGGCCCCCGCGGCCATGAGCTTCCACCACGCCTACCTCGGCGGCCTCCTCGAACACACCGTCAACGCCATGCAGGTCGCCGACGCGATCATGCCCTTCTACCCCGGCCTCAATCGCGACCTCGTCATCGCCGGCATCTTCCTCCACGACATCGCCAAGACTTGGGAGCTCAGCTACAACTGCTCGTTCGGCTACACCGACTCCGGCCAACTCGTAGGCCACATCGTCAAGTCCGCCATCTGGGTCGAGCACAAAGCCAAGGAAGCCGAAGTCAAGCTAGGCGAACCGATCCCCCAGCAACTGGTGGACGTCCTGCAACACATCATCCTCGCTCACCACGGCACCTACGAATTCGGCTCCCCCCGAACCCCCGCCACCCCCGAAGCCCTCGCCGTCCACAGCATCGAGAACATGGACGCCAAGCTGATGATGTCCCTCGGCGCCACCCGCGACAGCGACGGCGCACCCGCCGAAGGAAACTGGACCGAGTACATGAAAGCCTTCAGCGGCAAACTCTACCGCCCCGACGTCGCGCCTGCGGATTTGGATGGAGACACCTCACCCGGCGCGGCCGCGCCCCACGCCGAGCCAATTCGTTCCGCAACGTCCGTCCCCGCGCCGGTGCAGACTGCCATTTCAGTACCGCCACCGCCACCGTCGCCCGCCGCAACCACTTCCAAGCCCAAGCCCGTGCTGACAAACCCGCTATTTGAAGCCGCGCCGCCAAGGAAGAACTAATACGAAGGGCGAAGGCCTTTGATTGCCGGGGCATTAGGCAACGGATAGAATGGTCAGACGGAGAAGCCCTTGGCCACCATTTCAACCGCAGAACCTCGTTTCCGCTCCGCGCTTGATGCCTGCGTGCACGCATTGACACGCATGGCGGGCTACGAGCTCGATTCAAACCTGGCGCGTCACGTGCAAGATCTCGCCGAACGCAAAGAGTTCTTGGATCAGTCGCAGCACGACGAGTTGCTGGCGCTGGTCGCATTCAGCCAGCAACGGACCATCGAAAAACTTGAGGCGCAAGCGGCCCTCAACCGCCTGCAAGAAATCTTCCCTGATCTCATAGCTCAGCATTGACCCTGATCTCGGACCAGCTTCGCCAACAGGTTGCAGCCCGTGCCCGCCACCGTTGCGAGTACTGTCGCGTCCCAATTCAGGGGCAGGTCGCCACATTTCCGATTGATCATGTCATCCCCCGTACGTGCAAGGGTGAAACGATCCTGTCTAATCTCGCGTTGGCCTGCCCGCACTGCAATGCCCACAAATGGGCGTTCGTAGACGGCGTTGATCCTAATACTGCTCAGTCGGCTCCGCTCTACAATCCCCGCGAGCAGGCCTGGACAGACCATTTCACGTGGTCCGCCAACGATCCCACTTTAGTTGTGGGAAAAACCTCCGTTGGCCGCGCGACAATCGACCGGCTCGTTATGAACGCGCCGGTAATGATCGCCATCCGCCGCTTGCTGATAGAACTCGATACTTGGCCGGACAAAAGGTAATTGGTGGTCAATAAGCGGAACTAATGGCGGACATTAGATGATCCAGCGCTGACTTCCGATGTCTTCGGCCGCCGGCCTAAACAACCCATCGCTGAATCCCGTCATGATGAGTCACCTCGATCATCGAACGAGCGCCACCGGCGATCATTCGAAACGATAGCGGGACGACTTTGCTCCGCAGCGTCTCAGATGCGTCAGCAGACGACAATCCAGCCTGCATCAGATGATTCCCCTCGAGGCGATATAATTCCAACTGCCACGGTGCACGATCGACGATCAGTAACTCCCCAACGCCGACCTTGGCATAAAATCCGAGCTTATCCCGGCTCGAATCATCAAGGCTGACGATTTCGACCACGAACTCCGGCCCGCCAAACCAGTACGTTCCGCGGTTCAGCGCTTTCGTTTCCTTCAGAAACACGGCTACGTCCGGGCATCGATAATTCGTTCGCCAGTCATCGAGTTGGTCGCTGACATTCACCCCGGCGCGGACTTCTGCGGTTCCGTCCCAACCCATTGACGTCTGGAGAATCGCGACCATGCGCGTCTGGATTGCCTGGTGTTCATCGTTCGGATATGGCGGCATGACGTACACTCCCTCCCAAACCTCATCCCACCGGTCGAGTCCCTTCGCCCGGCGCTCCGAGAGGATCTCTTCCTCGATTTCAGGATTCCGGATCAGTACGGCCATCATCCATCTCCAAGTGATAGGCCAATATACCAAGAAAAAGCAAAACCGCCGACCCAACCGGGCCGGCGGCTTAAATCACTCAACTAGCAATCGTCTTACCCCAGCGAATCAATCGCTTCCTTGAATTCCTTCTCCTGCTTCATCCCCACGAACTTCTGCGCCACTTGACCATTCTTGAACAAAATCACCGTCGGAATCGCGCTGATTTGATACTTCATCGCCACCTCGCGGTTCGAATCCGTATCGACCTTTCCTACTTTGACCTTGCCCGCGTACGCCTCGGCGATCTTATCGATCGTCGGCGCGAGCATCCGGCAGGGCATGCACCACTCAGCCCAGAAATCCACCAATACCGGCTGTTCGGACTTGAGTACTTCGGTCTCGAAGTTGGTGTCGGTAAATTCAACGACGTTTTTGCTGGCCATAATGTGTTCTCCTGCCGTGGACTGCGGTAAACGGCCCCGGATGATAGGGGGGGTGAAAAGGGGTGTCAACGAACGCCTGAAGTCGCCATTCGATTGAGTTGGCTCCGCACCTGCAGCATCGTAATCACCGCCAAAACGAGCATCACCGCGCCGATCGCCAGCACCGCCACCGTGATCCAACTCTCGGCGGCGACCGGAGATTCCTCCCCCAGCGCAAAACTCCACGCTGCGATCCCCGCCAGCAGCACGCCCATCGTCAGCAAGATCGGGATCAACGTCTGCTTGAAGCCGACCGTGCGCGAAATCAACTCCCCCCGCGCCTGCGGCGGGCGCGGCCGGTGCGCCAGCATCTCCGGCGACGGCGCGGGCAGGTTCAACGTGTCATCATCCTCCACGACGTGCGCGATCGCTTGCGCCTCGGCCTCCACCTCAGCCTCGTGGCTGATGGCCTCTTCCTCCGGAGTCGGTTCGGGCGCGACGAACTGCTGAACCGGCGGCGCTACAGGCGGCGGCGGCGGCGGAGGCGCGGGCGTGGCCGAACGAGTCGAAACGCCCGGCTTCGGAGTCGCAGGCCGCACCTTTGAATTAGGCGACGCCGGTCGCATCGGCACCGCGGCCGCGGGCGCGGCAGGGGGCCGAACCGGAGCCTTCGCCCCCGGCGCGGACGGCCGCAGGCCACTGACAGCCGGCGCCTGCGCGGGCGCAGGGCGCGGTTTTGCCGCCGGCGCCGGTGGCGTCCGCATTGTCGCCTGCGCCGGGGTCG
>JAQGHM010000094.1 GCA_028291615.1 Phycisphaerales bacterium
GCGCTAGCCCACCGCGCGCCGCGCCGACGCCGGCCTCGCGCTCGGCGACCTCGCGGCGAAGCTCGCCGATTTGTCGCTCGTTTGCGTCCAGCGCCAGCGCCACGTCCCCCTCGTGCCGCCGGGCCGCTTCGAGCTCTTCCGATGCCCGGTACTCCGCTGATTGCGCCAGGCGCAACCGCAGGTCCGCGTCATACAAACGCCGGCGCGGGCCGACGATCCAAGCGTCGTCCACAACCACAACGCGTTCTTCCACCACAACCACCGGCGGCGGAGGCGGCGGCGCATTTCCGATGCGAATGTCCAAGCCCACCTTCAGGTCGCCGCCCCCCGCGCTGCCCGTCCAAAACCCCATCACTGCGACCACGGCCAGCGCCGCACCTGCCCACGCCGAAGCACTTGCGTCTCGCTTCATCTCGCTCTCCTCCGCGGGGCGCACCGCACCGCTTTTTATTGGATTTGCCGCGCGGCCGGGCGCGATCCGTCCATCAAGACCGCGGTCGCCCAGCCGTCGCTACAGATGGAATCGGCAGAATCGGACGCAAGGTTGGGGAGCGATTTAACGAATAGTGCGAGCGGATTTGCAAAGCGATGAGCAGCACTTGCATTCTTTCCCCCAGCAAGGCATTCTGCTTACCCGAACAGTAACCTCACGACTCTTTCTGACACGGATGTCTCTCGAACTTTGTATTCTCGCCAGCGGCTCCTCCGGTAACGCCACGGTTCTGCGCTCACCGGCCGGCGTGATGCTGATCGATCTCGGCATCGGCCCGCGCACCACTGCCAAGCGCCTACAAGGCACCGGCGTACACCTTGCCGATGTCGCCGCCGCTTGCCTGACCCATCTCGACAGCGACCACTTCAACGCCAATTGGATCCCAACGCTCATCCGGCAAAACATCCGCCTCTTCTGCCACGCTGATAAAGCCCGCGAAATCCTTCGTAGCATCCCTGAGCAACTCGCCAGCGAACTCGAACCGCTGCTCCGCCCATTCGACGCCGCTCCGTTCCACCCCCTCGATGGCCTCGGCTTCCACCCGTTTCCCCTGGCACACGATCGCACGGGCTCCCATGGCTTTGTCATCCACGGCTTCGATTACCGCATCGGCTATGCGACCGACCTCGGCCACGTCCCATCGCACCTTCACGAACATTTTCGTGACCTCGATCTCATCGCGCTCGAGAGTAATTATGATCCCGCCATGCAGGAGCAGAGCGACCGTCCTTTCTTCCTCAAGCGCCGCATCACCGGCGGCAAGGGCCATCTCTCCAATCGGCAGGCCCTAACGGCGATTCAACAAATCCTCGACCGCGCTCAGGCGAGCTGCCGTCGCCTGCCCGACCATATCGTCCTCCTGCACCGCAGCCGCCAGTGCAACTGCCCGGACCTGCTCCGCGCCCTCTTTAGCAAAGACCGCCGCATCGCCCCGCGGCTGACGCTGGCCGAGCCGTTCGAGCGCACGCCATGGCTGCGCCGGAAAGACCTCCAACCCGCCACCGGCGAACAACTGATGCTGGCCTTTTGATCCCGACGCACGTGAACTCCATCCCATGAGCGACCACCCGCGCGACCCAACCCTCGGCATCGTCACGCCGACCTTCCGCAGGCGGACGTTCCTTCGCCGTTTCCTCAATCGCCTGCTCCGTCAAACCTATCCGCATTGGCGCGCCGCCGTGGTCCATGACGGCCCCAGCACCGAGATGGCCGCCCTCGTCGCCCAATACGCCGCGCGCGATCCCCGCATCACCTACATGCAGCTTGAAATGCCGACGAACGATACCGGCGTCTCCCCCCGCCAGGCCGGGGCGGCACATCTCGCGCGCCTCGACAATCCGCCCGATTATTGCATCTTCTGGGATGATGATAATTACTTCGTCGTCAACGCTCTGCAAAACATCGCCGCCGCCCTCCTCGCCGCAGGTTTACCTGACCTGTTGCTGGTCGGGATGGAATATCGATCCCGCATCCTCCCGCCCAGCGGCGTCCCCGTCGCGGCCCTCGTACCCGGGCAGGTCGACAGCGCCAACCTGGTCATTCGCCCGCAACTCGCCCTCGCCGCCTACAGCGACCTCCTGGAACAGAAGGCCCGCTTCCCCGAAAAAAACCTCTATACCTCAGATTACATGGTCTTCGATTACATTCGCCGATCCGCCCCCGCCCCGCGCATCGATCTCGCCCCCCAGACCGTCATCGGCTTTCACGACGGCCTCCGCTGGAAGCCTTACCTCCGCCACCTGCTGGGCATCCCGCCGCTCAACCTGACGAGCCGCCGCTGGTTCCGCGCGGCGACCCTGGGCCTGATCAAGCCGCGCTAAAACCGCACGGTCACTTCTCCACTCGCAACACGCGGTTGTTCATGCTGTCGCAGATGTACAAAACGCCATCTGCGTCCAGGTAAACCCCGTGCGGCTGATTGAGCTGTAATTGCTCCGGCGGACCGCCCACGCCGCCGGTTCCCTTTACACCCGTCCCCGCGATCACCACCATCTTCCCCTCCGCCGCCAGCCACTTCACGATCCGGTGATTGTCGGTATCTGCGATAATCACATTGTCCTCACGATCCACGCACAGATGCTTCGGTCCGCTCAACGTTTTCGGCCCCTTCGCATCCTTCGGCCCGGCGATCAGCGTTCTAATATGTCCCGCCGAATCGACCACGCGCAGGGCATTCCCGCCGCGCTCCAGCACGTAGACGTTTCCCTTCGAATCCATCGTCGCCGCCCGCGGGTCCACCAGGGGCGATCGCGTCGCCTCCGCACCGTCTTTCGGCACACCCCGTTCGCCGTTGCCGCTAGCGCCGCCGACGATGCCGCTCATCATATCGATCACGCGCACACGCCGGTTGTCCAGGTCCGTGACAACCATCTTGTCCTTCGCAGGGTTAAGCGAGATGCAGTAGATGCCGCTGAACTGTGCCTCCGCGGCCGGGCCGCCGTCGCCGCCAAAACCCTTGGTCGTCCCGGCGAATGTTGTAATCACGCCGGTCTTAGGATCGATCCGTTTGATCTTATGGTTCAGCGTATCCGCAATGTAGATCACCCCGTCCGCCCCAACGGCGATCGCATGCGGCGAGTTCACCTTCGCCCGCGCCGCCGGCCCGCCGTCGCCCGCGTCGCCCTTGCTTCCGTCCCCCGCGATGGAGATCAACTTCCCCTGCCGATCGATCGATCGCAGGCGGCTGCTGAACTCCACGATCAGCAATCGCCCCTGTGTATCGTGCTCCACGCCAAAGGGCGATAACAGTTTCGCTTCCACCGCAGGCGATCCGTCGCCGCCGTTTCCGCCCCCCGCCACCAGCACCACCCGCTCAGCCGCGCCGGCGGTGAGGCCCATCGCGATCATGATCATCGCCAAACCCAGCACGTAGCGCATCAAGGCTCCTTCGCAAAAGCCCCTTTTATACCCGTGCGAATGGTCGCCGTCGCGAATCCTAATTCGGCGTTTTTGCGGGCACGGTCGTGGCGGCGTTCGCGTGCAGAGCGCGGGTGAACTCCTCCAGCGTAGCGGGCGCGGCGTCGGAGATGATGCACCAGGTGAGCCCACGATCCGTGAAACGCACGAGCGTGTAGCCTTGCGCGCCGCTCGCGACTGCGGGCTCAGCATCCCGGGCGGGCCAGACGAAGCAGTTGATCACGTGGAGGTTATGCCGGTAAACCAGCGCCGCGACGGCGTGGCCATCAAGGTAATCGAGGCGGCCGCCCTCCAAGGGGAAACCGGCGTCGGCCAGGTCGCGGACTTCGGGCGCGAAATCGATCTTGCCATTGAACCAAGGCTTGACGGTGTGCTGGTTGGACGAGCGGACGTCGAGCAGGTGGTCGGCCATCAGCGAGCGAACGTGGGCCGCGACGACCTCGCGCGCCAGGGTGTGTGAGCTCGAGCGGTAGGAATGCAACGCCATGTCCAAGGCAAGCCCGGCAACGAGCAGGACCGCCGCGGCGACGGCCAGCGGGCGCAGGAATGTGCGCCATGGCCGCCGGGGCGCGGGCGCATGCGGGATCTCGCGGCGGAGCGCGGCGCGAATCTGATCGCCGAATTGCTCCGGCGCTTGATAGTACGGGGCGGAAGCCGTCACGGCGGAACGAACTGCTTGCAGGCGCTCCTGCACCTGCGCGCAGGCGAGGCAACATTCAACGTGACGCTTGAGTTCCAGGCTTGCCATGAGGTCCAGTTCGCCGTCGAGTTGGGGGCCGATCAATTCGCGGGTTTGCATGCAATTCACGGGTCAGGCCTCCTTAAGCAGCCCGGGCAACAGGCGCTCTTCAAGGCGTTTGCGGCCGCGCGCCAGGCGCGACATGACGGTTCCAATCGGTACGCCGGTGATGCCGGAGATTTCCTTGTACGACAATCCTTCCAGGTCACGCAGCACGATCGCTTCGCGAAATCCCGCCGGCAGCGCATCGATCGCGGTCCGCACCTGATCGACGTCGGCTTGTCTGATCAACTGGCCCTGCGGGTCGTCACCTTCGCTCACCAACTGATCCAATTCATCCTCGGTCAGGGGCACCGGCACATCGCGATGGTTACGCTCGAGCCAGGAGCAGCAGGCATTGCGGACGATCGCGAGCAGCCAGCAGCGCCCGTCACCGCCGCGAAAGGTGTCGAACGATCGGAAGGCGCGCAGACACGCTTCCTGCAAGACATCCTGCGCATCGTGCTCGCTGCGAAGCAACCAGCGCGCGAGGTTGTAGGCGGAGTCGAGGTGCACCAGCACCGCCGCCTCAAATCGGGGGATGTCTCGATCGGATTGCAACGTCAACGCACCTCGTCGGAACACATGCTGGAACGACTTCCTCACGAAGGAGACCGGCAGACCGCGGGGATTATTCCACCAATTCGCGCCATCACTTTCGGGGAATAACCGCGCGCCCAGACAGGTCGTGCAATCGGCAGCGTCGGCCGCGGGTCAGCGTCAGCCGGGAATTCGATCCTTCGGAAAGGCACGGTGAACGATGTGTTTGATAATGCCGCGAATGGTCCTTTTGGCGGCCGCCGGCGCCGGCGCGTGCGGCGGCGGGTGCCAGCCAATACCAGGCTCCGACCCAAGAGGGTCAGCAGCCGTCAACGGTGAACGCCCACTTGCGCTCCAGTCAGAAGTGCCGGCGCCGCAGACACGGCAAATCTCGATCGACAACTTCACCTTCAGCCCCGCCCAGTTGACCGTGCCCGCGGGATCCACCGTCGTGTGGGTGAATCACGACGACGTGCCGCACACCGTCGTCAGCAACGCCAAGGCGTTCGCATCTAAAGCGCTCGACACCGACGACAAGTTCGTCCACGTCTTCACTGCCGCCGGAACATACCCCTATTTTTGCAGCGTACACCCGCACATGACCGGCCAGATCATCGTGAAGTAAACAAGCCACAAATTGAACAACTCAAACGGAGATCAATATGGATCAGAAGAATAATGAGACGGGCGGCGACGGTGTTGACCGCCGAAAATTTCTGAAGTGTATGGCCTGGGTCGGGACCGGAATGGTCTGGACGATGCGCGGCGGCGTGCTCTCCTCGCGCGTCTTCGGCGCTGATGCCGCCGGCGCCGCTGAACCCGGCGACTTCACCTTTGTGCAGATCAGCGACAGCCACATCGGCTTCGCCAAGGAGCCCAACAAGGATGTTACGGGCACGCTCAAACTTGCCATCGACCGAATCAACGCGCTTAACTCGCGTCCCGACTTGCTGATTCACACCGGCGACCTCACGCACCTTTCCAAGGCGGCGGAGTTCGACACCGTGGATCAGGTGCTCAAAGGCGCCAAGGTCGGCGAGCGATTCTACGTCCCGGGCGAGCACGACGTTTTTGCCGACGACGCCAGGGCCTATGTCGAGCGCTACGGCAAGGGCACGAAGGGGCTTGGCTGGCACAGCTACACGCATCGCGGCGTTCATTTCGTCGGCCTGGTGAACGTCGCCAACCTCAAGCCGGGCGGCCTGGGGACGCTCGGAGCCGAGCAACTCGACTGGCTCAAGAAAGATCTCGAAGGCTTGGGGAATAGCACGCCGCTGGTGGTTTACGCGCATGTCCCCTTGTGGACCATCTATCCGAAATGGGGCTGGGGAACCGAGGATTCGGCGGCGGCGCTGGAGCTGATGAAGCGGTTCGCCGCCGTGACAGTGCTGAACGGGCACATTCACCAGGTGATGCAGAAAACGGAGGGGAACGTGACGTTCCACACCGGGCGCTCGACCGCGTTCCCGCAACCCGAGCCCGGGAAGGCCGAATCACCGGGGCCGATCAAGAACGTGGCAGCCAATAAGCTGCGCGGGATGCTGGGGCTCTCGGAAGTGAAATACGCGCAGACGCAACACACGCTGGCGGTCGTTGATGCGACGCTGGAATGATCAAAGATCGCCTTAGAACGTTTTCCCCTCCCCAGGGTAGCTAAGGGCGAACCGGGCGGGCGTTGCAATGCGGCGCAGCGCCCGGTAGTTTTTGCGTTCCGATTTGTGTGGAGAAACGTGAAATGGAACAGCCAACCGTTGAAAACACATCGCCGACCGAGTCGACGGTGCCACCGTCGAATCCGCCCGACGCCGCCTCGGACCGCCGGACCTTCCTTAAGAAAATCGCCGCACTCGTGGTCGGCGGGATCGCCGTCATGGTGCCCCTCGGCGCAGGCCTGGCGACGTTTCTCAATCCCCTGCGCAAGCGCATCGGAAGCGGCGGCGCGGCCGAGTTCATCAAGGTCACCACGCTCGAAGCGCTCAAGGACGACGGCCTGCCCCATCGCTTCGCCGTCGTCGCCGATAAATCCAACATCTGGATGACCGAGAAAAACGTCGCCGTCGGCTCCGTCTACCTCAAACGCAAAGGCGATCAGGTCGTCGCCTGGAACACCGTCTGTCCGCACCTGGGGTGCCAGGTCGATGTGGTGGCTGGCGGATCCTTCAAATGCCCCTGCCACAACAGCATCTTCAAGCCCGACGGCAGCGTCACCGCGGGCAGTGTCTCCCCGCGCGGCATGGACGAGCTGGACGTGGACACCGCCGCTCTCAAGGACGGCGAGGTGCGCGTCCGCTATCAGAACTTCATCGCCTCCATCGCCGAGAAAAAGCCCTCCTCCTAACCGACGATCCGCAATGATAAAAACCGTCCTGAACTGGTTCGACCAGCGCACCGACCTGGTCTCCTTTTGTCGGGCGCTGCTCTACGAGAAGATCCCCGGCGGCGCCCGCTGGCGCTACGCTTGGGGGAGCGTCGTGCTCTTCGCGTTCGTCGTCCAGCTCATCACCGGCTTCTTCCTCTGGGCCAACTACAGCCCCAGCACCCAGACCGCCTACGAAAGCGTCTATTACATCCAGAACGAAATGGCCGGCGGCTGGCTGCTTCGCGGCCTTCACCATTACACCGCCCAGATCTTCGTGGTGCTGGTTGCGCTGCACATCCTGCAGATGATCATCGACGGCGCCTATCGCGCCCCGCGCGAGATCAACTTCTGGCTCGCCCTGATCATGCTCCAGTTCGGCGTCTTCCTCTCCGTCACCGGCTGGCTTCTCCCTTGGGATCAGCGCGGCTTCTTCGGCAGCAAGATCCCCTCCAACCTGATCCAGCTCGCGCCGGGCATTGGCTCACAGTTGCGAACCGTCCTGATCGGCGGCTCGGAGTACGGCACCCATCACACGCTGACGCGCTTCTTCGCCTTCCACGTCGGATTGCTGCCGTGGCTCATGATCGGCGCCTTCCTGATTCGCGGTTATATGAACCGCCGCCTCGGCCGCCATTACAATGAGTCTCCCCGTCACGACGTCCCCGATGCGATCTTCTGGCCCGACCAGTTCCTGCGCAATGCCATCGCCTGCCTCGCCGTCCTCGCGTTCGTCCTTTTCCTGGTGCTGCGCCCGCGCCTCTTTGGCGGCACCCAGGTCGGATGGGGCGTCGAGTTGACCGCGCCAGCCGATCCGTCAACCAACTTCTCCGCCGCCCGCCCGGAATCGCCCTTCCTCTGGCTCTTCCAGATGCTCAAGTCGTTCCCCGGCGATACCGAGGTGATCGGCGCATACGTCGTGCCGGGCATCGGCTTCACCGTGTTGGCGCTGATGCCGTTCATCGGTCGCTGGCGGCTCGGGCGCGCGTTCAACATGGCCTTCGCCCTCGGCATCGTGCTGGCCATCTCGATCCTGACAACCAAGGCGTTGCGCGAAGACAGTCACAACGCTGAATACCAGGCCGCCGCCAAGCGCGGCGTCGAAGAGGGCCGCCGCGTCGTGCAGTTGGCTCACGCCAACGGCGGCATCCCGCCACAGGGCGCAATCGCCCTCCTGCAGGGCGACCCCTTCACCCAGGGCCCGCTCCTCTTCAAGCAACATTGCGCCTCCTGCCACCGCTACGGCGGTGAAGACGGTCTGGGCGTCCGCGACGACAAGGAAGCCCCCAGCGCAACCGACCTCAAAGGCTTCGCCAGCCGCGAATGGCTCACCGGCCTGCTCGACCCGGCGAAGGTCGCGACGCTGCACTATTTCGGCGGCACCAAGTTCAAGGACGGCACCATGGTCAAGTACGTCAAGGAGGACGTCGCCGACTTCAAGGCCGAGCAGAAGGAAGAACTGAAAAAAGTCATCGCCGCCCTCTCCGCCGAGGCGCATCTCAAGGCCCAGCGCAAGGCCGACGCCGACGACGCCGCCACGATCGCCCAAGGTCGCAAGCTGATCTCCGCCGCCGACGCCATCACCTGCATCGAGTGCCACAAGTTTGCCGGCGAAGGCAAATCCAAAGCCCCCGACCTCACCGGCTACGGCTCGACCGAGTGGATGACGGCGATGATCAGCAACCCCGCCCATAAGCGCT
>JAQGHM010000123.1 GCA_028291615.1 Phycisphaerales bacterium
GTCGTGGGTCGAAGCGTAGCGAGACCCACGACGCCACCCGACGCGCGGCCGGCGGTAGACCGTGCCCCCCTCGGCAGTCTCGATGCCATGACAGAGCCGGGTCGCCGCCGCCGCCGCCGTCGCCGTCGAGGATCGAGCCCGAACAGCCGCACGAGCGGCGCGTCGTCGTCGTTGTCGTCAACAATGACGTCCGCCAGCTCGCATTTACGAGGAAGGGACACCTCCATGACCGACGACGTTCAACCGCCACCTGCGACCCCCGCCCCTGCCGCCGCAGCAGCAGGCGTCGCCGCGCCCATGCACGTGGGGATCGACGTCTCTAAGGCCCGCCTGGACCTCTGCGTCCGACCGTCCGGGCAGACGATCGCCGTCGACAACGACGACGCGGGCGTCAAGCGCGTGATCGAGTTCCTCGCGCCGCTCGCGCCGGCGCTGATCGTGGTCGAGGCGACCGGCCGCTACCACCGCCGCCTCGCCGCCGACCTGCTCGAGGCCGGCCTGCGCGTCGCGGTCGTCAACCCGCGCCAGGCCCGCGACTTCGCCCGCGCGCTGGGCATGCTGGCCAAGACCGATGTGATCGACGCACGTGTGCTGGCGCAGTTCGCCGCGGTCGGACACCTCCGCCCGTGCGAACGGCAGCCGGCCAACCGGGCCGCGCTCGACGAGCGGGTCACGCGCCGCCGCCAGGTCGTGCACATGCTGGTGATGGAGAAGAACCGGCTCGAGGGCCTGCGCGACAAGCTGACGATCCGGTCGGTCAAGCGGGTGATCCGCGTGCTCGAGCAGCAGCGCGAGGAGCTGGACCGCCAGATCGCCGAGCTGATCGAGGGTGACGATGACTGGCGCGGCCGCCACGAGATCCTCACCAGCGTGCCGGGCGTGGGCGACACCACCGCCAACCTGCTGGTGACGGAGCTTCCGGAACTGGGCAGGGTCAACCGCGCGCAGCTCGCGGCCCTGGTGGGCGTCGCGCCGGTCAACCGCGACTCGGGCCAGATGCGCGGCACCCGCGCGTGCTTCGGCGGCCGCCCGCACGTGCGCGCGGCGCTGTACATGTCGATCATCAGCGCGATCCGCTTCAACCCCTTGATCAAGGCGTTCGCCGCACGGCTGACCGCCAGGGGCAAGCCGTTCAAGCTCGTGGCGACGGCCTGCATGCACAAGATGCTGACGATCCTGAACGTGATGATCCGCGACGGCAAAACGTGGAACCCCCAAGCCGCTTAACCCTTGACTTTAAACACAGCCGCTCTGTCATGCGACGGAGCGAAACCGCTGCGCGGCAGGAGAATAAGGACTCTCTCGGCCTACTAGTTTGCAGCTTTCTCTTCTACAACAAGCCACTTCTTCTCTCTGATCACTTCGATCTTCAGCAGCTCCGCATCTCGAACGGCGGACGCCACATCCGGTACAGTGCCCATGGCTTGGCCATTGATACGCTTGATCGCATCGCCCGGCTTGAGCCCCATTTTCTCGGCGCGCGACCCCGCGGTCACGACGTTGACCACGAGGTTTCCCCCAAATTCGAGGATCGCCGTTTGTCCACCTTCATAATGGTTTTCATCCATCAGTAGGATGCCCAAACGCTTGGCGGGCTTCGCGGGCTGGGTCGCCGCCGGGGCTGTTGTTGGCCTCGTCGAAGGCGGTAGAGCAATTAGCGTGGTGCATGCTGAAACAACGCAGCTCGCCACAAGGACCGGAAGCGTTCGCATGTGCGTCTCCTTGCAAAGCTGGTGATTTTTAGACGGGCCGCGCAGAAAAGCATCCGTCCGGCACGTGCCAAACATACGATCGCTTAGCAGCGTCGGCAATCTGAATACTGACTGGACGCGTCCCGGGCACTCAACCGCCCTTTGCCTTCAGTACCGTGCCGCACTCGGGGCAACGGTCGGGCGTGGCGCGGAGGTCGTAGCCGCAGTGTCGGCAGACGGTCGGGTGCAGGCTCAAACGCCGCGCCCGTCGGCGCCATGCGGCGAGCCGTGCGGCCGGCAGGATCGTCGTCAGGAGCATGATGAACCAGTAGGGGCAGGCAAGTTGGCGCAGCGCAAACGCGCCATTCTCAGAGTATTCGAAGACGAAGCCGAACCGCTTGAAGAAAGTGCCTTGTGAACCAACCGTCTGGGCGTAACTCTTCGGCGCGGTGTATTTCCATCTGGCTTCCGGAGGAAGCAACCTGCCACCTGTGCCGACTGGCACAAAGACTCCGGCGGCCAACCCGTGACGATGCGTTTCGGCGACCAGTCGCAGCCGGCGGTCTGCCTGCGTCCACGAGAAGAAGTCGCGGGCTTGATAACTCAGCACCCACGCCGCCATCGTCACCACGCACAGCACGAGCGACACCACCGTCGCGACATTGAACAGTATGCGGAGCACTCGCCTCATCGGGTGGAGATCATACCGCACTCCGGGCACCGACCGGGCGTGGCGCGCAGGTCGTAGCCGCAGACGGGGCAGAGGCCGGTGGATTGGCGCCGCCGCCGAACGAATCGCCGCCTGAGGCTCATCAGCGGTCCCGCGGCTAGCGCGGCCGCGAGCGTCCAGTGCGGCACGACGACGTACGCGGTGCGATGCAGGCTGTTGTTGACGTCGAACGTCCGGACGGGTTGCCACCGTCGCACGGGCAGGCCGGCGACGGTCTCGTCGGTGTCGCCTGAGGAGTTCGAGCGGTACGCGCGGTCCCACCCGCGGACGGGTTCGGCCAGCCCGTCGCTGTCCACGTCCGTCTCCTTCCAGAGGTAAACGCCTCCCTTGTCGGATGAGATTCCGAGCGCGTCGCCGGTCGCCGGATGATGGCTGACGAACCAGAAGTGCCGGTAACTGTTGACCCAGTCGCTGACGCACAGCAGCAGGGAGCACATGGCCGCGACATTGAACAGGCTGCGGAGCAGTCGCCTCATCGGATGGAGATTGTACCGCACTCGGGACAGCGTTCGGGGGTGGCGCGCAGGTCGTAGCCGCAGGCGCGGCACAGGCCGGATCGGGCCCGGCGGGCGGCGCGGTGCCGCCTCACATAGGTTGTGGCTCGCCAAGCCGGTCCAGCAGCGGCAGCCAGCGCCAAGAGCCAGCACTGTACGACGGCGTAGTACGTCCTGATGTCGCCCCGTAACTGTGGACCGGCGAGCGAGACGAAACCTCCCGGCTGATCGTCCCGCGCAAGCACAACCACGCCGCCGTCCCAAATCCACTCCGGCCATCCGGACGGGTCCCGCGCCCGGAGCAGCCCCTGCGGGATTTGGGGGTCCCACCAGGAGTCCGCGTCCGTCCGCGACCGCACGCCCGGCACGCAACCGGCCGCGCAGGCGTGCTCGGCGTCGGTGGTGCGCCGATCGACCTGGACCGAAAGATCTCCCCCGCTGGATTCGATGGCCCAGAGGGTCTGGCGGAGCCGGCGATCGTCCTGGGACTCGCGGAACAGGAAGACGTGTTCATGGCGGGTGCGCCCGCGCCACCACGCGGCGACGATCGCCAGGAAGAGCGCCAGCGACAGCACCGTCGTGGCGTCGAGCAGGATGCGGCGCAGTCGTCTCATTCGATGCACATGCTATCGTCGCCACTCGTAAAGATCGCCACAGCTGACGCCTAGTCTATCGTGCGAAAAATGAGGACGGCGATTGCTACAAAGATGGTGGATGCGACCAACCCCACCATCACCCCAGCACCAAACCCGGCAGCAAATTGCGGATTGAATCGGCGACGGCGAATTTGTGGCGCTTGGTAATCGAGAATCTCTTTCATCTACTTCCCTTTCCGCTTGTTCACTCGATCGTCCTGTCGTCGTATCACTTCAAACCCCCGGCGCGGTGTCGCTGGCGGCGGTTCGGGTGTTCCCATCCACCGTCCGAGCAACCAATGACGGATCAGGGCAACGGCGCCCGCCACCGCAATGAGGGTAAAGAACGTCCAGGGGAATTTGTCGTGGCCGAGATCCATCCTGTTAGTTGCTCAACGAACCAATCCCGCGCGAACGCCGATTGTACCGCCGCGCCGCCCGACCTACGTTGGGGGCGATGGAACTTTCACCCGAGCACGCGAAAATGGTTGGCCAAGCCGTGTTTCAGCGGATGGACTACTTCCGCCGCCTCAAGGCGCGGATGGAATCGCGGGGGTTTGAGCAATCCAACCCCACCTATCAGGCCGTCAACCGCGTCATCGATTCGATGGAGTCGCTAAATATCCGCCTGTCTTACGCAGCGTGTCCGCCAGGTTCGATCGGAACACCGGACGGGCAGCGGACTTAGTTCTCGGGCGGGCGTGGTAAGACCCCTCTACGCCGCCTCGACCAGCTCCGGCCCGTCGTTCCTCACGTTGTTGACGCGCGTCGAGACCGCAAAGGCTTCCATCTGCTCAGCGTCGTAGGAGCGGAGCAGGTCCGCCACGTCACCCTCGTCCAGCCACCGCTGGTAATTCTCTGCCGCGACGATTACCGGCATGCGGTTGTGAATCGGGGCCATCAGCTCGTTCGGTTCGGTCGTCAGGATCGCGGCGGTGTCCCCCTCCCTGATCCCCGCAAAGCAAAATGGGCCGTCGTCCCTCAGGCGGATGAAGTGCGGGACCTTGGGGGGCTTGGCGCCCCGCCACTCGTAGAACCCATCGGCGGGGATCAGGCAGCGGCGGCGCTTGAACGCGTCGCGGAACATCGGGCTGCTGGCCACCGTCTCGCACTTGGCGTTGATGGGCTTGAGCTTGTGGCTCGCGTCCGCCCAATGGGGAGTGAACCCCCAGGTTGCCCCGCGTACTTTCACCTGTCCGGCGTCGTTGACGATGATCGGGATGAGCTGGGAGGGCGCGATGTTGAAGCGGAGGCGCGTTTCGGAAAACTCCTCGAATGGCGGGGGCAGCAGGCCCTCCACGCGGCGATGCCAGTCGAGT
>JAQGHM010000144.1 GCA_028291615.1 Phycisphaerales bacterium
CTCCATTCTTCCGCCCGCATCTGCGCCGAGGTGCGCATCGTCGTCCACCACAACCTGCTCGCCCGCGAGCCGTGGGAAAAGATCCGCACGATCTACTCCAAGCCCGAAGTCTTCAGCCAATGCCGCACTTGGCTGGGCGCCACCGCCAAGGACCGAGACGTCCAACCCGCCGCCTCCACCAGCCACGCCGCCGAACTTGCCAGCAAACAGGAAGGCGTCGCCGCCATCGGCACCGCCCTGGCCGGCGAGCTCTATGGCCTGCGCACCCTCTTCGAGAACATCGAGGACAACCCCGACAACGAGACGAGATTTCTCGTCATCGGCCGCGAGCCCGCCCGCCACAGCGGCGAAGACAAGACCGCCATCATGTTCACCACCGCCCACAAACCCGGCGCGCTGGCCGAGGTGCTCGACGTCTTCAAGGAGAACGGCATCAACCTGACCGACATCGAGAAGCGCCCCAGCAAAAAGGTGAATTGGGAATACTACTTCTTCATCGACGCCCAGGGCCACGCCGACGACCCCGCCATGCAGAAGGCGATCGAAGAAGCGCGGCAGCATTGCATGCAACTGACGGTGCTGGGCAGCTACCCCCGCGCGCTCGATGTGCTCTGAATAACTACACGCAACGCCTCCCCCCTCACGCCGGGTTCGGAGCTTCAAGCGACGACCCGGATCGAATTCCAATCCCCTACCGATCCCCCATCAACCACTCCAACCCCGCCCCCAATTCCCGCAGCGCCTCCCCGCTAATGCCATCATTATGCCCCCCGCTCATGTTGATGACGCGCTTTGGTCCCGCATAAGCATTGACGACCTTCATCTGATTCTCCGGCACCACAAACGTATCATCCCCCGCCAGCACAAAAACCGCAGGCGCGGTCACCTTCGCCGAGTTGGTCGGGCTATCCAGCTCCTTCGGCACCTGCAGCGCCACCGGCCCCGCCAGCAGCCAGAGGTTCCACCACCCGAAGCGGCTCATGATCAAACTCCGAATCGCCGGCGGATTCTGTAACACCAGGCCCGCCGTCGGCCGCTGCGTGGCAACGTACAACGCCGCCGTCGTCCCCAGCGAATTCCCCGCCAGAAAAATCGGCCGCCCCTTGGCGATCTCCGCCACATGGTCATACACCGCCAGCGCCGCCGGCGCAATCGCGCCCAGATCCGCCTTGCCGGTGCTGCCGCCATACCCTGGATAATTCATCGTCCACGCTTCAACCGATCGCGCACCCCACCGCCACGCCGCGTTGCTCGCCACCTGCTCAGCCCGCGTCGCATTCCCCGTAAACTCAATCACATACGCCTTCGGCTCCCCCTGCCGAGCCCCCGGCGAACGATCCACCCACACCTCCACCTTGCGCTCCCCGCCCATCGCCACAAACTCCCGCCGCGCCGTCCCCGCATCGATCGCCTGATGGCTTGGGAACAGGATCAACTGATTCGCACACCCGCCGAAGAGCATCAGCAGAGTGTACCCCGCGAGCAGAACCACCAGGAAGCCGCGACGACGCGTCTTGAAGAGTTTCACGCCAGCACCCCTTCGTCGCGCAGCACTTGACGAATCCCTGGGATCGGATTCTCACACCGTTCGACCAGATGCGCCCGCCACCCGCGCTCCCGCGCCGCCTCCACGTTCTCAGCCACATCATCGAAGAAGATGATCCACGCCGGATCAAACCCCGTCTCGCGCTCCAGGTGCGCGTAGATCGCCGCATCCGGCTTGCGCGCCCTCACGAGATGACTCGCGAACCGATGCTTCAGCCCCCCCAGCGCCCGCCCGTGCGCATCCGCCGGATCCATCAGCACCCGCCAGTGCTCGGCATTGGTATTGGAAAGACAAGCCGTCGCCGCCCCCGCGCGATGAAGCTCCTCGATCAACTCCGCCACCCCCGGGTACGGCCCCAGCGTATACCCCCGCCACATCCGCGTCACCGCCTCCTCCGGAATCTGTAGATGCCCCGCCGCGGTGCGACAGAAATCCGCCACCTCCCCCTCCCCCACCTCGATCCGGCAAACCCCCGCATGCAGGTGCGCCCGCACCGCCGCATCCATCTGCTCCACAGAAAGCCCCACCCCCGCCAGTTCAAACGCGTGCTGCCACCCATCGCAGATGCGCACCAGCACGCGCCCCAGGTCAAACACCACGAGGCGCTGTTCCATCATTCCGGTGTGCCCTTGGCCATATCATAGATCCAGGCCTGAATCGTCGGCGTCCAATCCACCAGCTCATCATCGCGGAAGAACAACTTCAATTCCTTAGCCGCCGCCTCCACCGAATCCGACCCATGAATCAGATTGAACGAATTGGAGACCCCGAAATCCCCGCGAATCGTCCCCGGCTCCGCATTCGACCCGAACGTCGCCCCCATCATCTTCCGCGCAATCGCGATCGCGTTCTTCCCCTGCAGCGCCACCACCGCCACCGGGCTGGAGGTCATGAACTTCACCAGCCCCTCATAAAAACCCTTCCCCTTGTGCGGCGCATAATGCGTCTCCGCCGTCTGCCGCGCGATCGTCATGAACTTCAGCCCCACGATCTGCAGCCCCTTGTTCTCAAAGCGCGTAAGAATCTGACCGCAAAGCCCCCGCTGCACCGCGTCGGGCTTGAAGATGATGAGCGTGCGTTCCATGAGCGACTTTCCTTTGTTGGTTGTCGTGCCGGGGGGGAAAAGATATCCGAGGAACGTGGAAGAAGCGAGGAGGCGAGCCTGAACTAACCATGTTCGAGCGCCAACCGTTCGTGGGGCGGTCCACTTTTATCTTCCTTCTCGCTTCTCTCCTCCGCCTCGCTCCTCTGAAACACCTCCACCAGCGCCAGCGCGATCGCCGCCACCACCGGCCCCACGAACAAGCCCAGCACCCCGAACACCTGCAACCCGCCCAGCACCGAGAAGAAGATGATCAGCTCGTGCAGCTTCGCGCGTTTGCCCACCAACCGCGGCCGCAGGATGTTGTCGATCAGCCCGATCACCACGCCGCCCCAGGTCACCAGCATCACCGCTTTGATCCAGTGCCCCGTCGCAAACAAATAGATCGCCGCCGGCCCCCACACGATCGCCGAGCCCGCCATTGGAATCGTCGACAACAGGAACATCATCACCCCCCACAACAGCGCCGACGGCAGCCCGAGCACGAGGAATGCGATCATCCCCAGAAATCCCTGGATCGCCGAGATGACCAGCACGCCGTTCACGCTGGCCGAGATCACCTCGCCGGTGCGCTCGAAGATCACGTCCGCCTGTGCCTCGGTCAGCGGCAACGACCGCCGGATCGCGGGCATGATCACCCCCGAATCGCGCAGCAGATAATAAAGCGTGAAGAGGACGAAGAAGACCTGCACCATCCCGCCGACGAACCCGCCCACCAGCCCCAGCGTCCGGTTCGCCACCGCGCCCCACACGCTGCTCAATCTGCTACCTAGGACCTTCGGATCCAGGAGCGGCGTCAGATCCACGTACTGGCTCACCCACTTGAACGCCGCCGACTCCGGATTCAACAGCCGCTTGACGCCCTCGTGCAGACTATCCGCCGCACCCGCCCCCTGTTGCACCACCGCCGCCGTGATCAGCGTGAGCGGAATGAGCACGGTCATCACCACCAGCGCCGTCGTAATCATCGCGCTGACGCTGGCCGAATGCCCCGCCCGGCGAAGCCGCGCCTGCACCGGCCGCGCCACGATCGCCAGCACCGACGCCCACAACAACACGTCCACGAACGGCTGGATCATCAGCCAGCAGAGGTAGAGGACGATCGCAGTCGCCGCCACCAGCGCCAACCACCGCGCGTACGACCGTCGCACCAGTTCCATGCCGCTGACGTTTAACGGGAATCATCCCCTCCCGCAACCATTCGCCCCCGCGCCGCCCGCCCCGACGCGCGATCCACCGGCTCCACTTTCGGCAGGAAGAATTCATCCGAATCGATCAAGCGGTACGCCAGCAGATGCCGCTGCGGAATAAACCAGATCTGCCGCTGCGGGTTGGCCAGCATGAAGTAACACTCGCTGGTCTCCGACGGGTTGAACACGCCCAGCACCTTGTAAACCATCGACGGATCAAAGCCCCCCTCGTCAATCGGGTGCGGGTGCGGCGGGTGCGGCCCGTCGAACGGGTGAATCTCCACGAACAATCGGCTATCCACGTCCATCGCGGTTTCCTTCAGCGCCCTCACATCGCATTTTAGCGACCTCATGAAAATGCGCCGATGGACGAAATTCCAGTTCCCACCATCCATCCGTTCTTTGCGATCTTTGCGGCTTAGCGGCCACATTTCTTACGCTGGAAGCGGGCCTCAGCGCACACGCCCTTGCGCCCCCGCCGCTTCCCCCCGCCCCTCCGCTCGACGATGATTCACACACACGCGATGACCGCCCAGCGCCTCGAATACGCCTCCGCCAACCTCACCCGCAAACCGTGGGGCCCGATCTTCGTCAAACCCTCGCACCGTTCCCTCCTCTTCATCCTCCTCACCCTCGCCACCGCGGCGTGGCTTACCGCGCGGCATCAGGCGTGGACGCTGACCGCACATGTGCAGTCGCTGGGTCAACCTAATCGGCTGACCCATTTCGAATTCACCCCCGCCAACCGCCTCCTCGCCTGCGGTCATCTCACATACGTTTGGGATGCCGACACCGGCCGCGTCATTCACGAAATCCCAAAGTCCGAGGACTCCCAATCCTATGGACCGCTGACCTTCAATCACGCCACAGAACTGCTCTTCCTCCAGCGCGGCTTTTTCACCGCCAGCGCTCTACTATACGACATCGAATCAGGCACGTTGCTTAAGGAAATCCCGCTCGTCGGCGAGGGCCTGAACAGTCAACTCATCGCCGCCGCCCCCACCGGCCATCGCCTCATGGTGCGCCGAACTACAACGTCCCCGGCAATAGCCACCGTTACCCTCTGGGACCTCGACGCCACCGTCTCCCTATCCCGCCCGCTCGAACCCATCGGGACGCTGCCGTTGGATGGCCCCGCGCGCTTCTCCCCCGACGGTCGCCGAATTGCCGTCTTAGCGCCACCCGGCAAGCGTGGCGAAAACATGCAATTTGGCGTCTTCGACGTCGCCACGCTCGTGCCGCTCTTCATCAGTAATCAACCTTTCAATCCGTCCTTGGGCGCCTTCACCTCCGACGGCAGCCGCATCACCTTAAGCACCAATTATTACATGAACACGGTCACGCAACCCTTCAGCGCCACCACCGCTGAGCCCCTCAGAGCGTTCACGTCCGCCGGCAGGGTCGTTGACGCGCAAACCTCCCCCGACGGAGAGCGAGTCGCGATGGTCGAAGTCACATCAGCCGGCCGCCTCGAGCTCTCGATCCTGGACCTCAAGACCGGCCCCAGCGCCGTTCACCACCTATTCAATTTCACCCACGACGCCCCGCTCGCCTTCTTCCCCGACGGCCGCCAACTCCTCACCTCCGGCCCTGAATATGACTGCCTCGGCATCTACGACACTTCATCGCTTCAGCCCCGCGCCATCCTCCGCGGCGAAAACCACCACTTCACCCACCTCGCCATCTCCCCCGACGCCACCCACCTCGCCGCTTACGCCGGCGACGACACGATCTACTTCTACCGAAAAACCGGCCCCGACTGCCCCGAATCTCCCTGGGGCGCGCTAGCCTTCCCCCACCTCTGGCTCCTGATCTCCCTCGCCACCGCCGCCGCCTTCTCCCTCCGCCGCGACGCCGATCACGCCTCGTCCGACCTCACGCTCCCCGTCGCCCGCTTCGCGCTCGCGCTCTTCCTGATCACCCTGCCGCGCACGCTCCACGTCCTGGTCGCCACCTGCATCGGCGAGCGCTTTCTCACGCCCGCCCCGCTCATCCTCCTCGCCTCCATCGGCCTCGCCACCGGCGCACGCTTCTGGCGGCTGCTCACCCTCACCGCGCTCGCCGCCGCGCTGCCCCTCGACCTCTACTGCCTCTACGTCCTCAAGCACGCCGGCCTCGCCGTCCGCACCGACACCCGCCTCTTCGACCGCACCTACGCCGTCCCGCACCTGGCCGTCTTCATGACATTGGCCCTCTTCACCGCCCTGATCCCCGTCGGCATCTACATCCTAAGCCGCCGCCCTAAATAACGGGTCAATCACCCGGATTTTCCAAACTCCCCGCGCCCCATCCGCCGCTTGCGGCTTCGCACCACGGGTCGCGCACACCCATCGAAACCTAAACCCCCCCGCGCAACTCGCGCAACACCCCGAGCCTTCCCTCGACTTCACTCAACAAATAAACCATCCGCCCCAAATGAAACCCCCGCACCAACCGCGCTCCCTCCACAAACGCTGCTGGCAACGCCCACTCCGCCCGCGCCAACTCCCCCATCGCAATCGTCCGCTCCGCCCGCAACTCCCCCACTTCCGCATCCGATAGCATTCGCGACGCCGTCCAAGGCATCACTTCCCGCCCATGCACCTCCACCGTCCGCCCCTCCCCCGGATCGACCCACGGCCCGATCGCCGTCCGATGCAGCCCCGTCAGGTGCGCCCCACAACCCACCATCCGCCCCAAATCCCGCACCAGCGCCCGCACGTAATACCCCCCGCGCACCACGATCCGCAGCCGGCTCTCGCGCGGCAGATCATGCCCCAGCCAAACCGCTTCATGCAGATAAACCCGCGAAGCCGGCATCTCCACCGCCTCCCCGCGATGCGCCTTCAAATAAGCCCGCTCCCCGCCAACGCGCTTCGCGCTAGTCGCCGGCGGCGTCTGTTCCCGCCATCCGACAAACGTATTTAACGCTTCGTCCAACTTCTCCGGCGTCAACCCCGAAGCATCCCCTTCAAAAACCGTCCGCCCCAACAGATCCCCATTATCCGTCTCCACCCCCCACCGCACCGTCCCCTCGTAAACCTTCGGCACCCCATGCAGATAATCAAACAACCGAGTCGCCGGCCCCACCAGCATCAGCATCAACCCATGCGCAAACGTGTCCAGAGTCCCCCCATGACAAACCTTAAGCCGCCCCGCCTCCTCTATCGCCGCCCGCACCAACGAAAAACTCGTAGGCCCAACCGGCTTGTGAATAAGATGAATGCCCGGCGTCATCACCCTACAAGCTAACGTCCCCACCGACCAAAGCCTATCCCGTCCGCCGCCCGCTCATTTGGTCGAATGCGCCACCGCCGCCTCCGGCCCTGGCCGTCCGAAGTCCGCCCCATACCGCTCCCGCATCTGCCCCCGCATCGCGTTCAACAACGTCAGCACGTCGCGCTCTTCACTGAACCACTCCGGCCGACCGGGCAGCAACGCTCGCATCGCCGCCGCCTCACCGATGCGCGGCTCAATCGAAATCCGCACTGCGACCGCCGTCCGCGCATCCACCGGGCCGCGCTCGCAAGGCAGCGCGAACGTCTCGGCCTCCCCGGCCCCCTCCGCGAACGGCAAGTTCGGCACCAGCCACGGATGCACGACCTCCACCTCCCCCGGCCAGACATCCGTCTGACGCTTCAGCGGCCCCTCCGCCGACCACCACAGCCCGGCCACCGCGCGGACTGCTTGATCCGTCTGCGCCGGCGTCACCGGTCCCAGTCGCCTTAATTCCGCGTCCAGCGCCGCCGTCGCCGCCGCGTCAAATTCGCGATCCACATCCCCCTTCATCTCTGCCATCGCCCGCTCCGCCACGCGCATGCCCAGCAGCGTCGCGACCGTGTCGTCGTACGTGAACGCCGACCGCGACTCGTCGAAGAAGAACGAGCGATATCCGAACCACGTCGCCACCTCGTGCCAGGTCAGCATCAAATAAGTCACGCGCTGCCCGATCCGGTGCGACGTGGCATCGACCACCCGCCCCCGCTCGTCCGCCGGCAGATCCGCCCACTCATTCGGGTAATCAAGCGTGACATGAAACACCCCATGGTCCGGCCCCGCCACGGCCAGCGTCGTGCGCCCACCCGCCAGCGCCTCGCGGGCCATGCGCGTGCAGTGGCGGGTCCAGTCGATCGCGATTCGGACGTGCGCAAGGTCGATGAACCCTGCGCGCGTCGTGTAGATGATCCCGTGTTCCTTCTCATCCTCGCCCAATGCTCGCGGCAACCGCTCGTACCGGTGCGTTCCCAGGTGCACCGGATCGGCGGTCGCGTACAGCGTGAAGCGGCCAGGAAAAGGCAGCGCCCCCAGCCGGTCCCGCGGCATATCGCCCCCCGCGCTACACCCGCAGCATTGCAGCGCCGTAAGCAGCGCAAAGAATAATGTCACCCGCGATCCCGCCATTAGGACTGGAGCCTACTCCGCATGAGCCCGCTGCGAAAGAGGGGTTTCACCGTCGCCCGAAGCGCCTGAAGGAGATATTGCATCCCCACCAACGGCCGTGTCGTCCTTTACCAGTTCCGCAGGCGGTGTCGCAGTAATAGGCCGCTCCTTCCACCGATGATGGTGGTCCTCCGCCACCGGGATAAATCTTACCTTTCCCGCGTACCGCCAGAGGTCCACCACGATCCCCGTCTCAATCGGCTTGCCGATATCCGTCACGATCACCACGTTGTGTTCATCCGTCGGATGCCCTTCCTTGGCGATCGCACGGTGCAGTTGCAGCGTTTGCAGCCGCATCGCACGCAGCCGGATGTACAAATCATCCGCCAGTTCGTAACACCGGCCCGGCTTATCCTTCAACCCCAGCGCGATCGCCACGTTGTTGTACTCCGGCGGGCGCGTCAACTGATACTCGTCGCGGATCAACTCACCATACCGCACCGCAACCCCCGCGACCGCGGCGACCTCAGCCGGGTTGGCCAGTGGGCACGTCTGGCTCATCTCCTGCCACAACTCCTCGATGCGCACATCTTCCGGGGCGCTGGTCCAGAATTTTTCCTGCTCGACAGTGTCGCCCGGCGCGGGACCGGTCGCGGAATAGCACCCGCCCGTCGCGATGGCCAACGCCAACACAATCCAGCCCGGATTCTTTATGGCAAAACACATGGGAATGACTTGGGGAAGTATGACGTGGCATGGGCAACGGCGTACCGCTGCCCATGCCACTCAGAAGGAGGTTTACAGCGCCACCGCGTTACCGGGCTTCGCGCGCGAAGTCGGCCGGGTGCACCCAAACCACCCCTTGTCCCTCGACGCGCGCCTGCTGCCATTCGGCCGTCGTCGGCGTATCTGCAAAGTACGCGCGGGTCCCCTTCGGCAGGCGGTTGCGGGTCGTGCTCGTCTGCGTCTGCAGCCACTCGCTGTCGCGGGTCGCGACGTAGGGGCGGTCGTACATGACCGTCGAGCTCACCGTGCGGTCCGTCGTGTCGCGCCGGCCGACGTTCTGACACCCCGGCGTCATCGCCATGCCGGCCGCCGCCAACATCGCCACCGCCGCAAACTGAATCGATCGCTTCATCGGTCTCCAGCCTTTCCTGAAAAAAATAACTCCACGCAGCGGCACAGTCCGCCACACGCGGGTGAAGTTACACAGTGCGTCCGCGGCGTGGGAACCCACGTTTTTTCGAATGGGAGAAAATGCTGATGACCCCGGCTGCGCCAACGTCCAGGTCACCCCTATTGCGGGCATTTCGCCCGTGCCAGTCACCATATCGTTCGATTAACGTACCCATTAACGGCTAGCCTCGCTCTTCCGCGTAGCCGGAACTTTTGCCCCCGCCGCCTTCAACCCAGCCTCGATCTTCTCATCGAGAATTTCGCGCTGTTTCGCCGACAGCACCGCGCGCACCGCCCGCCGCGCCTCAGCCGGCGCGATGGGATTAACCGGATTCGCGGCGGCGTTCGGATGCACTCCGTCTAGCAACCCGCGAATCTTCCTCGTCTGTTCCGCCGTCAGGCCGAACGCCGCTACCACGTCCGCATCAATGTCATGCGCCGAGAATCCGCTGTTCAGCATGAGCAATTCGACGAACGCGATCGATGTCCGC
>JAQGHM010000145.1 GCA_028291615.1 Phycisphaerales bacterium
GGTGGCCGTGATGCCGACCGCTGTGGTGGTGGCCACCGTGGTGGTGGCCGCCGTGGGTAGCGGTCCCGCCCGTCGACGTGCTGGTCACGGTCCTCGATACACCCGCGGCGCCCGCGGTCGTGGCGCCGGCATCGGTTGCATCGCTCGCATTGGACGTGTCGGCAGTTTCACTCGTGCTGGTTCCAACTCTTCCAATCGGCACGGGCTAGCGGAAATAAGCGCGGACATGGTCCACCTCCCTGGTCTAAACCTCTGCGTGCAGTCGGACATTCACACGATCGCGTGAAGGACTCCGCCGCACCCGCATCGGCTTGGATCGTTAGTACCCTGGGACGGTCGGTTTCTTCCCGGAGCACAAAAGAAATTCAGGGACGAGGTCGTGTCTTGAGAGATCATCAGCAGCTTAGAAGGCCCTCCGCTGGCGAAAAACGGGGATCTCGGGAAGAATCTGAGCCTTCGCGGGAACTATGGATGTTGCAGATGATCGAGTTCCCAGCGTCGGCGTAGCGGCGGAGTGTGGTTTGGAGCCCAGTGACTTGGAGCTAGCGCGGGCGGTGATGACGGGCGATCACGGGGCATTCCATGCGCTGGTGGCTCGGCATGGTCCAGCCTTGCTGCGCGTGGCGCTCTCGTTAGCGGATAGTCCATCCGATGCAGAAGATATTTGTCAGGAAACCTTCGCGGCTGCCTTTCGCGGACTCAGGAATTTTGACGGACGCGCATCAGTTAAGACGTGGCTTACCAGCATCCTCATCCGTCGTGCCTCTAAGCTGTGGAAAAAGGAACGTCATGCACGGCGTACATGTTCCCTCCATCATGATGGTGAAGCGAACGAACGTGGGCGCGGAAATGTTAATGAGGCGCTCGCTGCCCAAGCCAGCGTGCCGTCGTCCGTTGAAGCAGTCGACCAGCGGATGGATGTGCTGGAGATCATCCGCTCGCTGGCGCCGGAATTTCGCGAGGCGATCGTCCTTCGCGAGATTGAGGGGCTGTCCTACCAGGAGATCGCAGAGGTGCTGAACATCCCCCGTGGAACGGTCGAGTCCCGGCTTTATCGGGGGCGAGCTGAACTAAGGCGGAAATTGACGGGATACTGAGATGCGGATCAATTGAACTTCTAAGCATGAGCGACTGCCGCCGGTTCCAATTTCTCCTAGCAGCCCATCACGACGGTGAACTCCGCGATGATAAGGCTCGCCGCGCGCTCGAGGAGCACCTCGTAGACTGCCCGCACTGCGCTGCCGAGCTGGCGGACATGCGCAATCTCTCCGCTCAAATCGCCTCCGCGATCGCCGCACGGGAGGGGGTGACCGAGCGCGCGGTTATCGAAATGCATCGGGCAGTGGACGAGGTCATGGATGCCGCCGTTGTCGACCAGCCCTTTTTGCGCACCGCTGGCCTTCTCACGGGGCTGGCCGCTTCGGTCCTGATCATCAGTGGTATCTGGCTGTTCGAGCTGAACCGGGGTGAAGCCGGCGATGGGATTTCGATCGCAGAGGGGCCGGTCGTCCTCTCGCCCGATTGGGAGCGGGTGGCGATGAAGCTTCGCGCCGAGCCACGGCCGGCGATCGGAGGCGACTCGGTCTTCTCACCGCGTTATGCTGCGGCCATCGATTGGATGCTCGACAACCTTGTACCGGAACGACCGGCTAAGCCAGGGTGATTGATGACGCGACCCAAACTGATATTGGCGACCCTGTTTACGCTGACCCTGGCCGCTGGGCTGGTCGGTGGAATGGCGATATCGCGACTGCCCTCGAATCGCGCGACGCGGGCCAACCCGCCGCAGACGGCACTGGCCTCGCAGTTGGGATTGACGCGCGAGCAGAACGAGAAAATGCACGACGTCTGGCAGGAGGTCCGCAACAGGGTGGACGCATGTTTCGTTCGCGCCCAGGAGCTGCAAAAGCGGCGCGACGATCGACTGCTGGCGCTCTTGAGCGAGGAGCAGAAGGCGCGGTTTGCCCCCGTTCAAAAGGAGTATAACGACGCGCTGGGAGCACTTAAGGAGGAACGGGATGCGCTGTTCCAGGCCGCCGTCAAGCAGACCGAGCAACTCCTCACCGAATCGCAAAGGGAACGATATCGACAGATTCTCCATAACCGCTTGGGCGACGAAAGCGTGAATGATTCGCCGGACTGGATCGCCGCACCAACCTCCAAGCCGGTACTTAAAGGGTAGCGGCGGTCCCGGCTTACATATAGCCAAATTGCAATTGTCCTTTTTCTCCGGTGACGGTAAGGTTTCGCATATCCTCAGGCGACCGCCTTGTCAGCGGTCGGCGGGGGAAGGACCTTACATGTCAAGATTTCAAGTTCGTCCCATTTCGGAAGCGTTGGAAGCGCGTCGGTTTCTGTCCGCTGCGCCAGAGCGTACTGTTGTGGACGCTGCAGATTCGCAAGCGCGTGAGCCGGTCATGTATGTGATTGCATCGGCTCGCGATCACGAACGCGCTGATGATGTTCCAGACGCGCAACCGAACGTCGAACGAGGGGGTGAAACGACGGTAAGTCCGGAAGATGAAGCCGTAAGCTCAGCCGAAAAGCCCGACCAGGATCTCCCGGCTTCGACCGCGTCGACGCTGGTTGTCCAAAGCGACCGACCACACCCGACAGATCCGAAAGCATCGAGTTCACAGCATCGGATTCTAGATACGCCGACTCAGATCGATCAATTTGTAAACCGCGATGGTGCACCGGCCAAAGCTATTCTCTCGTCTCATTGGGGCAAAAACATCGGTGAACTCGCGCCCCCATTGGCGCTCAGCTCGCAGCAGTCTTTAGTGCGGGACGGTTCGACGGCGGAGGCGGTGCCGCAAATCTCGACCGCCACGGGTGACGTATTTGCCGATTCCGCGCGTGCTATTGTCCGCGTCGTAACCGAGATGGTGAGCCATCCGGAGAATGCGGGCGCGATCGTTCAGGCAGCGGCACCGATACTTCTCGATCTCGGCCGAACGGATGCGATCGCCAGCTTCGCCGACGCGATTGCCGCATTCGCCCACGAGTCAGCGGCGGTCGGAACGGTAGTGCCCTCGGTCAGGGGGCACGCCGGTGCCTGGGCGGCGAGCATCGCAATAGTCGGGATCGACGCCGTCGTGATCTGTCACGCGCGCCGGTCACGTAGATCATTCGCGCGATTGGCCGTATCCGCGGATCGAGCGCGTCACCCCACCACGTAAACCCGCGGCGTAAATCCTTCAAAGGTATCCACGATTTCCCCGCCCTGAATCTGGACGTTGCGATTCTCGCCGTGCACTTGAGCCGTGCCGTCCGCCACGCCGGTTATCTTGATGTGCGCAGTCGCGATCGCCCGGCCCTTGATGTTCAGCACGATCAGGTAGGTCTTTCCTTGGAACGTCCGCACGGTGCCTTCCATCCCTGCCGGCAGCTCGATGCCATAACCTTTTGGATCGATCTTCGACAGCAGCACACCGCTCAGGCTCTTTAGCTTGGCGTCCTGCGTCGTCATCTCCGCGATCACGTCCGGCGGTGTCGCGTCGTACGCGAAGCCTGGTTTGAACTGATCGGGGAAATAGATGATCCCGCGCGCGCCATGGATCACCGCGTTCCAGATCTCGGCGCGAAACTGGTCCGGCGTCACGCCCGGCGCGTTCGGCAGCCACGGCACGCCCTGGTCGCTGGTTTCTATGAACGCGAACTGCGGTTTGTCTGGCGCGAGCGCGCGAAGACGATCGATTGCGGCACCAACCAGCCCCAGTCGCGCCGGCAGGTTCCAGCCGGTCACCGGGTAGATGTCGTTGCCGGACCAATCGGCCCCCTGCAGCCAATCGGAATACGGGTGCTTCAAATTCTTATCCTGCATCCCCATCACGTGTCCGCCTGAGAAGTTCACGAACACCGGCATGTCCGGATTGACGCTTTTCAGTCGCGCATACAGATCCTGCACCACCTTCGGATCGGTGTGATGTCCGTCTGGTTCGTCAGGGGCGAGCCACGCGATCAGGTTCGCGTGGGCCGCGTCATCGGCGGGGTTGGCGCCCGGCTGGCGGATCATGTACATGCCGTTGTCGGCGACTTCCTTGTCCCACTTGGCGAGCGGGATACGCCCGCTCATCAGTTCGGCGTTGACCATCGTGTTGACGCCGCGCGCCTTCCACTTCCAGGCGTAGTTGCTCGGCTGCGACCAGACGCCGATGACGAACTCCTGCGGCCCGTCGATGCCGCGCTGGATGTGGTTCTGCCCCGCGCCGCCGTCGAAGTTGTCGTCACCGCGGTCGTCGACGAGCATGTCGTCGCCGGCGCCGCCGAGCAGGCCGTCGTCTCCCTTGCCGCCGTAGATCGTGTCGTTGCCGTCGCCGCCGTCGAGGGAATCATTGCCGGCGGCGCCCATCAAGATGTCGTTGCCCGCGCCGCCAAGAAGGGTGTCATCGCCCAAGCCGCCGCTGATCGTGTCGTCACCCTTGCCGCCGTCGATCATCATCGGCCGCCGCAGGATCGCGCTGGCGGCGTCCACCTGGATCAGGTCGGCGCCGCGGGCCGCTTCAACCCATATCGTCGCGACCTGATCGGTGGCAAAATAGAAGCGCTGCTTGTTGACAGCCGCCTTGATCTCATCCTTCCCGTTCATGACGAGCCGGCTAAGGATGATCCGGTCCGATCCGGCCGTGCCGATGATCCGCAACACGTGATCCGCTCCCAAAACCGGCGGGGTCGCCGACAGCAGTCGCCTGGCTTCCAAGCCCTCACAGCCCGCGCCCCCATTCATGCGTTTTTTCACGACAGCCCTCGCTAGGTAACCGAAACAGCCCGGTCGATCGGCCGAACATCTGGCGATCGACTGACGTTTGTATTGGATGAGTCGATTAATCGGGAGGGCGACTGAATGAAATGCAGCGCATTTGGAAAATATTTGTCCCCTTTTGTGTAATTCGCACCACTTATTGCTGAGGCTGGAACTTTTGACATCAAATAAAGCCGGGGGTAAGTTTCTTCGTCCTGTTTCTCCTATTTTTCCGGAGGGTTTTTGACCGTGTCCACCAAATCCACGCAGCCGTCGTCTCAGGTCATGGAACAACTCGAAAACCGCTTGCTGATGCGCGCCCCAAGGCCGGTGCAGATCGCGACGGCGTTCCTGGATAACCGGGGGCAGGCGTTTTTTACGGTCTCGGTCGCGCTCGATAAGACCACGCTCTCGCGCAAGACTGCATCGATCCTGACCGCGGGGGTGGACGGCCTGTTTGGGACGGCGGACGACGCGCGGCTTTACACGGCCGTGGGGTATAGCCGCGGACGGTTGAGCCTTCGCGCGGACGTGCCGCTGAATACGAAGTATCGCGTGCGATTGAACGCCAGCGTGATCAAGGACGTCAATGGGCTGGCGCTGGACGGCGAATTCAAGGCCGGCGCGTCGGGGAATGGGATTGCGGGTGGAAACTACGACGTGGTGACCGCGACGCCGACGAAGGCCCGCATCCGTTTTTCGACGGTTGCCGGATACATCAATGTCGGGCTCTACAAGAACACGCCGAACACCAAGGACAACTTCCTGCACTACACGAACGAGGCAGCCTACGACAACACGATCATTCACCGGTCGGTTCGATTCAACGATCCCGCCAATCCGCCCAACCAGGCGCAGATCCAGCAGATCGACATTCAACAGGGCGGCGGGTATTTCCTCAACACGGCGACCAACGCGACCACCTTGGTTCACAACCACGGCGTGATCCAGAACGAGGGAACCAATCTCAACACCAAGGGGACGATCGCGATGGCGAACGCGGGGGCGAATACGGCGACCACGGAGTATTTCTTCAACACCAAAGCAAACCCGGGCCTGGACGCCGTGCCGGGCACCTATGCCGTGTTCGGTGCAATTCTCGACACGGAAAGCCAAACCACCTTGGATGCGCTCGCGGCGCTGGAGACCTCGGGAAACGTCCAATACACCCTCGCCGACGGCGGCCATTACAACGTCCCCGTGCGAAGCATCGCGGCCATCAACGCCCGCATGGCGTTCAGCCCTAAGGACGACCTGATCGTAGTGCAGCGAGTCGCCCAGTTGTTCGACGTGGCAGCGACGCCGAACGTGCAGGCGAGCCTCCAACGTGCTGTTACTACGGTTACGAACGCCACGGTTGCGGCTCCGGCGGCGGCGACCCCATTCCTGATTACAGCGCCGACGAAGAACTCGGTTCTTGACGACGAGGGGTGATCCGCTTGTCGCGGATTCTTGAGGGAAGCGGTCATGCCGGATCTGGCCGACGGCGAGTCGTCCTTTATGCAGGGGTCGGGCTCCAAGCCGTATGAGCTTAAGAACACGGGCGGGGTGTACTCGTGCTCTTGCCCGGCTTGGCGGAACCAGTCGCTGGCGATCGAGAAGCGGACCTGCAAGCACCTGAAGAAATTGCGCGGGGAGGCGGCGGAGGCGGCGCGCACCGGTGGGGCAACGCCCGCGCCGGCGAAGACGGCGGAACAGTTGGCCGCCCAAGCGCAGGCTGCGCCGGTGCTTCTGGCGGAGACCTGGGACGGGGTGCTGGATCCGACGGGGTGGTGGATGTCGGAGAAGCTGGATGGGTTGCGGGCGTATTGGGACGGCCGGCGGTTTATGTCGCGGCTGGGGAATGAGTTCCACGCGCCGGATTGGTTTATCGAGGAGCTGCCGAAGCATCCACTGGATGGGGAGCTGTTTCTGGCGCGCAAATCGTTCCAAAAGACGACGGCAATCGTGCGGCGGCAGGATAAGGGAGACCATTGGAAGCAGATCAAGTTTCTGATCTTCGATGCGCCGGCGCATGACGGGGCGTTCGAAGAGCGCTTGAAGCTTGTACAGGGGTTGGCGGAGACGATGTACGCGGCGGCGCATCCGCATACGCTTTGCACGGGGGTAGCGCATTTGAAGGAAGAACTGGCGCGGGTGGAGGCGCTGGGTGGCGAGGGGCTGATGCTGCGGCAGGCGGAGTCGAAGTATGTGGCGGGGCGGTCGGCGACGCTGTTGAAGGTGAAGTCGTTCAAGGATGATGAGGCGGTGGTGATCGGACACCAGCCGGGGACTGGCCGGCACAAGGGGCGGCTGGGGGCGATTTTGGTGCGGCTGGCGAGCGGGAAGGAGTTCGCGATCGGGACGGGGTTCTCGGACAAGGAGCGCGAGCGGCCGCCGGCGGTGGGGAGCACGGTGACGTTTAAGTACCAGGAGTTGTCGGATGGAGGCGTGCCGCGGTTTCCTTCGTATTCGGGGGTTCGGGAGGAGATTTGAGGGGTGGGGAGCGGGAAAAGTGGCTTCGTTTTGCGCCGGTGCGCGATGTTTGGGGATGTTAAACTGGGCGGGTGAAATTTCGCGTTTTGCTGGAACCGTGCATTTGCATGCAATTTCGTGCATCGGGGTTTGGGGTTGGGATGGGCGGCGGGGTGACGAGGCGGGATGGGCGCGAGCGGACATTGGATCCTCCCTTTGAATCACGGCACGACGCGGGGTATTCTAACATGTCCCTAACGAAATATCGAGGGGGATTCTGGGGGAGATTTTATTCTTCGGAAGAATCCGGGGCGGCGCTCTGGGCGCTGGCGCTTCGGGCGCTCTGCCCCGGCGTGGTTGTTGGGGGCGCGGTGGTGGTTTAGGCGGAGAAGGTTTTCGAGGATACGGCGCAGAGTATTCCTCACGCGATCAAGTCGGGGTCGATCAGGGCGCGGACTCGGTCCATCACGTCGATGAGGAAGTCGAGATCCTGGTCGGCGATCTTGCCGGTGTAGGTTGCGCCGCGTTCGCGGTAGTCGATGGTTTTAATCTGGTGGATGTAGACCCAGCCGTCTTTTTCGAGACCGGTGATTTTGGGTAATTGGACCATCAACTGGGTTTCCTGAAGTTTGGCTTCGTGATGGTATTTGGTGGTGAGGGGCAGGCAGATGCAGAGGCCTGTGGCTTTGCTGAAGGCTTTGGAACTGATGACGAGGGCGTAGTGCGGGCCGGTGAATTCCTTGCCGGCGGAGGGGGCGAAGTTGAGATGAATTATGTCGCCGCGGGCGGGATGGTAGGTGGTTTTGCTCACCAGATTTCCGCTCCGCGGGGGGTTCCCCAATCGACCTCACCGCCGACTTTGCGCGGGGTAATGCCTTTCAGAAGTTGGGCTTCGGTCCACTTCCGGGGTTGGCGCAGGGGCTTAATGGTGATGGAGTCGGCTCGCACTTCGAAACTGACCTGAGCGCCGGGTTGGAGATTGAGCTTGTCGACGGCGTCCTGGGGGATGCGCACGCCGAGGCTGTTGCCCCAACGGGAGAGGGTGCTGTTTCGGTAGAGTGCTCTGGCGGGGGCTTTGGATGTTTTTGCGGATTTGGATGACTTACTGCGTCTTCGTTTTAGCGTGGTGGATGCCATCGGTTACCTCTGAAAGTATATCTAAATGATATACTTGTATCGGTTGAACGTCCATGCTGGATTTGATCAGGTTATCGGACTGCACGTGGGTCATCGGAGGTGAGCATGGCGGTGGGAGGTCACGCGGTTTCGGGCATGAAGGTTGGCATTGTTACGGCGGTGTGGGGAGTGTGGGGGCCTCGGGTTTGGGCGAAGTGGAGTTCGAGGTTTTTTGCGCCCCAGGTGTACATCTGTTGCTGTAGCGTTGGGCGGTCGAGGGGGATGAGGAAGACGGGGGCTCGACTCTCTTGGGCGTGGTGGCGGAGGTGGTCGGCGATGAGGGCGGCGGCGAGCGTGTCGTTGCGCATGACGCCGGGGCCTAGCATGGTGCTGGCGGGGTGGGCGACTGAGGTTAGGAAGGCGTCGATCTGGCCATCGGTGTTTTCGGCGACGGTGGCGCGCCAGATTTGCTGGGTGTTTTGGATGAAGAAGGCGTGGTCTTGCTGGCGGCGGATGTGGGTGAGTTGATGTTCGAGGTTGGCGATGGCGGGGACATCGTTTTCGGTGGCGGGGCGGAGGTGGTGGCGGTCGAGCTTTGGTGGTTGGATCGCGGCGGCGTGCTGGGCGGGGATCTGCATGTCGGCGTAGACGGCGCGGGGGACGAAACCGGCGCGGGAGTAGAGGGAGAAGGAGTCGAGGTTCATGGCGCTGGAGACTAGGCGGGTAGGGAGATTGGCGCGGTCGGCGAGGTCGGTGATGAAGCGGAGGAGGCGGGAGGCGACGCCGCGCCCGGCGAAGTCGGGGTGGACGTTCATGATGCCGAGGGAGACGTGGGTTTCGCGGGGGTGGTAGAAGCAGGAGCCGATGATGTGACCGGCGGCGGGGTCTTGGGCGACGATGCAGCAGTTGGGGTCGAGGGCTTCGTAGGTTTGGGGGAAGAGCAGGCAGGCGTCGGGGGGGGCGGTGAAGATGTCGAAGCCCCGGTTTTTGCGGTACCAGGCATTGGTGGAGGTGTGGATGAGGTGGGCCACGATCGGCCATTCATCGGGGCGGAGGGGGCGGAGTTGGGGATCGGGCATGGGGAGTAGTCTAAAGCGCGGGGGGATGGAAGACGAAATCAGCCGCAAAGACGCAAAGAAGACTGAGACTTTTTGAATTGCTAGGATGCGCGCGCTGTGCGACGGCGGCCGCGCGTAAGCAGCGCAGTGGCGGTGGAGAGGACGATTATCCCGGCGCCGGGTTCGGGGACTGCGCCGGTTACGCCGGCCCAGGTGGTATCGACGCGGAGTTCATCGACCTGGATCTGGTTGGGTTCGACGCCGTTGTTGCGGAGGAAGACGCTGGTGAGTTGGTTGGTGGGGATGTCGGAGGCGGTGCCTACTGAGGCGATGCCGGAGCTGGTCACATCGGGGGCGGGGATGTTGTTGGTGCCGAAGGTGGCGCTGGCGGGGTTGATCCAGAGGTAGGCGTTGTCGTCATCAGCGTTGGGGCCGAACTGGTAGGCGGCGACGATGAAAAGGGTTTGCGAGGTGTTGTGATCGACGGTATCGAAGATGCGGTCGACATTGGCGGTGCTGACGGCGACACCCAGGTTGTAGCCGGCGGTATCGACGGCGTCGCGGTGAATCATGAGGGATGCGCCGGCGGAGGCGATGCTGGTGCCGGCGCCGGTGACATTGTTGAGGCCGGCGAGGAAGGAGCCGGTGGTGGTGTTGGTCAGGTTGGTGATGTCGTTGACCTTTACGATCATCGAATAGTAGACGGTGCCGGTGGTTTGCGCGGAGGGAAGGGCGATGCGGGAGACGCCGGTCTGTGTGCGGTCGGTGAGGATGCTGTTGCCGACGGACGCGGGCAGGCCGGGGTAAGTGAGGCTGCCGGTGGTAGTCTTGGGATCGGCGGAGTTGGCGCCGGTGCCGACGTAGGCCCAGGCGAGCGGTGGCTGGACGTTGTTGTTGGTTTGGCCGGAGAGGGCAACGCCTGCGGGGTAGTCGAAGCCGTCGTATAGCAACGCGGCTTGGGCAGGGAAGGCGCAGGCGAACACAAAGAGCGCGCAGACGGCGATTGCGGGATTTCTCACTCTTCCTCCTGGTAGCGGGTGCAGACGTGTGGAGGAATTGTACCCAACTGCTGAGTTGGGATGCAATCAATTTCCGGATTCGATTGAGTACACCTGAGAACGTCCGGGGATTCGCGTTGTCGTATCAGGGCGTCCCGCCCGTGCTGATTCTGTGAATACTTTCGAGACCCGCAATTGAGTAATCTCCGACGCTTCAGGCACGGGCGAGACGCCCGTGATACGGGTGGAGGAATTGCTCCTAACCTAACGCTTCACGAATCGCACACGACCATTAGACGACACGGTCGGGAACTTCGAACCCTTTGCGATAGGCGCCGTGGAGGATCTCGTCGGCTTTGGGGTCGCCGGTGGTTTCGCTGTCGGGGTTGAAGGTGAGCTGTTTGCCCAGGCGGTAGTTCAGGCCGTCCAGTTTCAGGCCGTTGGTTTTGGAGAGGTGTTCTTCCATTCCAGCGAGGGTCTCGTAGGCATCCTTGTTGTCGCCCAGGGCCTTGGTCTTCGGGTTAAAGGGGACTTCCTCGCCCAGGCGGTACGACGCATTGGCGAGATGGATGGGGATGCAGGAGAGGTGGCCCTGCAGGATGTCGGCGTTGAGGTCTTCTTTTTTGCGGCTGCGGCAGGCGGCGATGAAGTTGCCGAAGTTTCCGCTGCCCGGGCGCTTGGTGACTTCGACCGCGGGGAGGGGGGCTTCCTTGTCGGAGCCTTTGGGGAAGAACTTGGTGCCTTCGATGGTGCCGGCTTCAAGGTGGAAGATGTTGCCGACCATTTCGTTCATGTACTTTTCGGTTTTGAGGCCGCGGACTTCGAAGATGAGCTGGGTGTCGCCGTAGTCGAGAATGGCGATCTGGGTGTTGGGGGTTTGGCCCTGATCCTGGTAACCGAAGCGGCCGCCGAGACTGATGGCGGATTTGGGGGTGGTGGCGTTGGGGATGGCCCAGCGTGCTTTGTCCATCTCGTGGACGCCCTGGTTGCCGATGTCACCGTTGCCGGTTTCCCAGAACCAATGCCAGTTGTAGTGGACGAGGTTGCGGTGGAACGGCTGCTCGGGGGAGGGGCCGAGCCAGAGGTTGTAGTCGAGCTCGGCGGGTACCGACTCGACTTGCTTGAATCCGATGCTGTTGCGCGGCTTGTAGCAGAGGGCGCGGCTGACGAGGAGCTTGCCGAGCTTGCCGGAGGCGATGGCGGCGGCGACGTGGGCATACTTGCCGTCGGAGCGGCTTTGCGTGCCGTGCTGGACGATGCGGTTGTACTTGCGCGCGGTCTCGACGGCGATGCGGCCTTCGTGGATGTTGTGGCTGCAGGGCTTTTCGACGTAGACGTCCTTGTCGGCAGAGCAGGCCCAGATCGTCATCAGCGAGTGCCAGTGATTGGGGGTGGCGATCGATATCGCATCGACGTTCTTATCGTCGAGAACGCGGCGGATGTCTTTTTCGGTTTTGGGCGTGGTCTTGGTTTTGTTTTCTACGGCCTTCACCTTGGCGGGATAGAGGCGGGTATCGGGATCGACGAGGTAGGCGATCTGGACGTCCTTCATGCCGCCGAATTCGCTCATGTGTGCGCCGCCGCGTCCGTTGATGCCGGCGATGGCGATGCGAATGGCTTCGTTAGCGCCGCGGAAATCACCGGTGGCCTTGGTTCCGGTGATGATGAGGGAGCCGGCGGCTACGGAGAGGGAACTTTTGAGGAAGGTGCGGCGGGTGGGGGAGCGGCGAGTCATAGCGGGTGGTCCTTGGCTCGTGAAATGGATTGTCCGTCGTTTGTACCACTGCGAGAGACTACTGTTTTAATGTTGGAGACAAGGCGGGATTTGAAGTAGCTGCAGCGAGACGAGCGAGATAGGGGCGGCTTAGTAGGTTCGGCCCAAATACCCGACGATGGCTTTCTTCAGTTCCAGCGGGTCGATCTCGCCGGTGTGGCGGTAGATCACCTTGCCGCCGGGGGCGATCAGCATCGTGTGAGGGACGGGGCCTTCCCATTTGGCGTCCAGGGCTTCCATGAACTTGTCGCGGTCTTCGCCGGTGAAGAGGTAGTTGGTCGCGGCGACTTTTAGCTCCTTCAGCTTCTCCAAGGCGCGGTCCTTCTTCTCCGGCTCGTCCATGCTGATGGTGATCATCTCGAAGGGGCGCTTGCGGTACATGCGGTTCATTTCGACCAGCTCGGGGAGCTCGATGACGCAGGGGCCGCACCAGGTGGCCCAGATGTTGATCAGGCGGAGCTTTTTGGCTTCGTCATTGTTGGCGACTAGCTTTTTGACGCCTTCGAGGTCGATCGTGCTGAGGGTGACGGGTTCGGCGTCCCACTTGGCGAGGGATTTCTTGACGTCTTCGTTCTTGGTGGCCCACTTGGTGGAGCAGCCGAAGACTTTGGTCTTTTCCACGGGGACGGGTTTACCTGCGAGCATTGCGTCGATGGCGTTGCGGGCGTCGTGCGATTTGACGGTCTTGACGTCGGAGTCGTCGATGCGGCCGACGTAGCGGAGCTTGCGGGCCTGGTCGAAGATGTAGACGTGGGGCGTGGCGACTACCCCGTAAGCGCGAGCCGTGATCTGGGTCTGGCCGTCGTCGAGGTAGGGGAACTTGAAGTTGCGGTCCTTGGCGCGCTGCTTCATCTCGGGGAAGGAGTCGCTGAATTCGGTGTAGCCTAGTTCGTCGAGGCGGATGCCGGTGGCGTCGTTGGGGTTGATGGCGACGAGGGCGACGCCTTTGTCCTTGTAGTCGTCGTACATCTTGATGATGCGGTCGTCGTAGGCCTGGGCGGTGGGGCAGTGGTTGCAGGTGAAGATGACGACGAGGATTTTGGCGTCGGCGAAATTGGCGAGGGAGTAGGTTTTACCATCTACGCCGGGGAGCTTGAAGTCGGGGGCTGTTGCGCCGATCGGCAGCATGGGGGGTTGCTCGGCGGCTCGGGCGGCGATGGCGAAGAGGAGAGAACAGAAGACGATCAGGAGTTTCGGCATGGTTGTCTCCGTGTGGGTTTTTCAGGTCTCAAAATACGGCCGCAAAGACGCAAAGAGCGCAAAGAAAGTAGAAGCCTTACTCTTCCAATACACCGAAGGGCAGGTCGGCGCGCATGGGCGCGGGGCGTTCGTAGGGGACGGTCGGGTGAAAGGCTTGGCCGGTGCGGGCGGAATCGAGGAAGCCGGCCATGAGGTCGAGGACGAGGAAGGCCTGGTCGCCGTTGGTGCGGAAGGGGCGGCCGCTTCGGATCGCGTAAGCCATGTCGGCGAGGCCGATGCTGCGACCGTAACCGGTGCGGAACATCGGTGGGATGATGCGGAACTCCTTGTCGGCGGCGGTGGCGAGGCTTACGGGGCCGTCGAAGGTGTTGGGGTCGGGGACTTTGAGCGTGCCGTCGGTGCCGTAGATCGTGATGGGTTGCTTTTGATCGTATTGCGAATGAAGCGTGGCGAAGGTCTGCATGATGACGCCGGCGCAGCCGTTTTCAAATTCCATCGTGCCGCAGATGTGGTCGGGGGTTTTGACGGTGATCCGCTGGCCGAATTTGGGCTGGCTGGTGATGGTGCGCTGTGGGATGGCGATGGTGGCTGCGCCCGTGAGGCGTTTGACGGGGCCGAGCATTTGCAGGAGCGCGGTGAGGTAGTAAGGGCCCATGTCGAACATGGGGCCGCCGCCGACTTCGTAGTAGAACTCGGGGGAGGGGTGCCAGGATTCGTGGCCGCGCCCCATCATGAAGGCGGTGAAGGCGACGGGTCGGCCGATCGCGCCGTCTTCGATCAGCTTGCGGGCGGTCTGGATGCCGGCGCCCATGAAGGTGTCGGGGGCGCAGCCGACCTTGAGCCCCCTGCTCTTCGCCAGATCGATGACTTTGCGGCCTTCTTCGCGGTCGATGCCGAGCGGTTTCTCGGCGTAGGTGTGCTTGCCGGCCTGGAGCGCCGCGAGGGCGATGGGCACGTGGGCTTTGGGGACGGTGAGATTGAGGACGAGTTCGATCGATGGGTCTTTGAGAATGTCATCGACGGAGCAGGCTTTGGGGACGCCGAATTCTCTCGCCTTCGTCCGCGCGCGATCGAGGTCGATGTCGGCGCAGGCGGCGACTTCCACGACGGGAAAGTTCTTCGCCATCCCGAGGTAGGCTCCAGAGATTGCACCGCAGCCGATGACGCCGATTCGGACTTTTCGCATCGTGATCGTTACTCCGCTATGGCGTGGTCGTGCGCGGGATCTTTAACCGCCTTGATCGGCAAGGTTACGCGGAAGAGCGCTCCCTGGCCTTCTTCGGATTCGACTTCGATCTTGCCGCCGTGATCGTGGACGATGCCGTAGCTGATCGAGAGGCCCAGGCCCGTGCCTTCGCCCGGCGGCTTGGTGGTGAAGAAGGGGTCGAATATTTTTTCGCGGATCGCGCGGGGGATGCCAGTGCCGCCGTCCTTCACTTCAATGGTGACGTTCTCGTCGTGGGCGCGGGATCGGACGCTCACTTCTCCCTCGTCGTGGGATGCGTCGATCGCGTTGCCGACGAGGTTCATGATCACCTGGTTTACCTTGGCGGGGTAGCACGTCACCATGGGGAGCGGACCAAGGTCGGGGACGAGGCGGACCTGCTTGCGCTTGGCGTGGCCCTGGATGATGTTGAGCGTGGAGGTAATGCCGGAGTTGATGTCGCACTCTTAAAGGTCGCTTTCGTCGAGGCGGGCGAAGTCGCGCAGGTCTTTTACGATCTGCTGGATGCGGCGCAGGCCCTCGCGCGAGCGGGCAAAGAGACCTTCGAGGTTTTCCAGGGTGTATTTGAGGTCGATCTGCTCCTCGAGTTCGGTAATGCGCTGGCGCAGTTCGGCGGGGACTGAGCCGTCGGCCTGCTTGTAGAGTTCGAGGAGCTTGCGGATGCCGCCGACGTCGCGCTGCATCACGGCGACGTTGTTGCCGACGAAGGCGAGGGGGTTGTTAATCTCGTGGGCGACGCCGGCAACCATCTGGCCGAGGCCGGCGAGTTTTTCGGACTGGACGAGCTGGCCTTGCGCCTGGAGAAGCGCCTGGCGGGCTTCGCGTTCGGCTTGGGCGGCCTCTTCAAGCTGCTGGTTTTTGCGCTCCAGTTCCTCTTCGGAGCGCTTCTTCTCGGTGACATCCCAGAACATCCCCTGGGTGCCGATAACGCCGCCGCGGTCGTCGTAGACGGCGGTCTTAATCACGTGGACGTAGATTTTCTCCCCCTCGGGTTTCACGTGCTCTTCGACGGTTTCGAAGGGGGTGCCGGTTCGGATGACGGCCTGGTCGTCGCGACGGTAGCGCTCGGCGAGGTCCTGCGGGAAGAAGTCGAAGTCGGTCTTGCCGACCAACTGGTCCATCATGCGGTGCATTTCCCCGAGGAAGCGGCTGTTGGCGAAGGTGAAGCGGCCCTGGAGGTCCTTGCGATAGATGTTCTGCGGAAGCGTCTCCACCAGCGTGTGATAGAACGCCTCCGACGCGGCCAGCATGTCTTCGGTCACCTTTCGCCGCAGCTCGGCCTTGGCAAGGGAACGTCCGGACAGGTAGACAACCGTGACAAAGACAGCCACCAACACGACGGCAAAGAGTGCGACGCCGAACTTTGCGCCGTACCAGTGAGCCTCCTCCCCCTTCAACCGCAACCACCCGAGGAGCATGGGGGCGAAGAGCGCGGCGGGGAGCAGGCGGCGCGCGGTAGCGCCGCCGGCGGTTCGGCTGACCAGCGTGGCGGCGGGCTCCTTGCCCGGGCGAGCGCAAAGGATGCCGACGCCGAGGACGACGAAGCAGATGGCGGTGTTGAGCGCCATGTGAATGTATTGCCGCAGGGCGTAGAAGTCGGCGACGCCGTAGACGTAACCCGCGATGGCGAGGAGGCCGACGCAGCCGGGGATGAGCACCAGCCAGACCGCAGGGCGGGCGCGGCGGCTGCCGACTTCAACGTCAAGCGTCAGGAACGCGAGGGAGATCATGATGAAACAGAGCGCCGTGTTGGGCGCCATGCGGTTGCCGTCGAGGCGGGAGCGGAACAACCATTCGTCCAGCGCCAGCGGCCATTTCATCAGGTCGCACACCAGTCGCTGGAGGCCGACGAACAGGATCGCCAGGGCGATCACATTGGTGAATTGCCGCGCGCGCCATCCCGGCCCGGCCTCGATGCCGCAGAGAATCCAGAGCGCCGCTGCCGACATGACAAACGCCAGCGCCGACAGGGGATTCATCGGGATCAGGCCGGGTAGGATGCTCTTGAGGGGTTCCCAATTTCCCGCCCAGCCGATTAATGCCAGGAGCGCGGCGGAGGCGACGAAGAGGCTCGCCAGTCGCGCCAGCGAGCGGGCTATCGCGGCCAATCGCGGATCTGCTGCAGCCGACATCCGCACGCGTCATCCCTTTCCCGGCAGACAGATGGTGAAGGTCGCCCCTTTGCCCAGTTCGCTGCGGACTTTGACGGTTCCGCCGTGCATCTCGACGAACGCCTTGACGACCGAGAGACCCAGGCCCAGGCCTTTCTTGCCGAACTCGAAATGACCGGACGAATGATGCGAGACGTCAAACTCGGTGAAGAAGCGATCGAAGACGTGTTCCAGTGCGCTGGCCTCGATGCCCATGCCGGTGTCGGTGACCTCGATGAACGCATCGCCATCGGCGCGGCGGGCGCGCACGATAATTGCGCCGCCGTCGGGGGTGAACTTGATCGCGTTAAGAAGGAGGTGATTGAGGCTATCGCGGATCTTTTGTTCGTCCACCTCGATCGTGCCGGAATTTTCGGGTGGCTCGAGGCGGAGTTCCTGGCGGCGGACTTCGGCGAAAGGGCGGACGTCGTCGATGGCGGTGCGCAGGAGTTGGCCTAGATCTGTCGGGCGCAGCTCGGGCTTGCGCTCGAACTGCTGGGCGGTGAGCATGGCGACGAGCTGATCGATCAGGTACTTGAGGCGTAGGCCCGCCAGGTTGATGCGCTTGATCCAACCGGCCAGAGGTTCGACTGCGCCCCCCTGCCGGGCGGCGAGGTCGCTCATGCCCATCAGGATTGTCAGCGGGGTGCGCAGCTCGTGGCTGGCAACGCGGATGAAGGCGCTCTTGAGCTCGTCGGCGCGCTTGAGCTCGGCGTTGGCGGCTTCCAGCTCGGTGTTCTTGCTGCGCAACTCGGTCATGAGTTCTTTGCGCTCGGCGAGGAGGTCGTAGCGGTCACACGCCTCGCGGATGATCGCCATCAGCTCGTCGGGGTCCCATGGCTTGGTGATGTAGCGATAGACGCTGCCGCGGTTGATCGCGTCGACGACGGCGCGGATGTCGGCGTACCCGGTGAAGAGGAGGCGCATCGCATCGGGGTGCTTGTCGCGCACCTTGGCGAGGAGCTCGACGCCGGTGGTCTCGGGCATGCGCTGGTCGGTCATGACGACGTGGACGGGCTCACGCTCGAGCATCGCCAAACCTTCGGCCGCCCGCGTCGCCCCCAGGACCTTGTAATCGAGTCGGAGCAGGTCCTTGACGGAGGCGACGACGTCAATTTCGTCATCGACGACCAGGACCGTGTGTCGTTGCTTCATCCACTGCTCCGCAAGAACGCCAGGCGACATTATACCGCGGATGAGGCCGCCGAGGCGTGGCCGCGCTGAGGGTCATTTCTTACTGGCGAAAGCCCAGACCTTATCACCGGTGCGGACGATGATCATGCCGTCTACTGCCGCGATCGAGCCGCGGCTGCCACCACCGCCGCCGAGGGATACTTTGGAGAGGATTTTGAACTCGTTGGCGGAGCAGACGAGCAGGTCGCCGGCTTCGTTCATGACGTAGATCTTCCCGTCTGCGCCGGTGGGGGAGGTGCGGAACGGCGGGCGGCCTTCGAGCGTGCCGTCCCACTTCGGTTTCCCAGTCTTGGGATCCACGCAGGTGAGACGGGCTTTGTCGCCGTCGAGGACGTAGAGGTTGTCCTGGTAGACGAGCGGCACGGCGGCATCGCTGGTGAGGCCGTCATTTTTCCAATCGGTGATCGGTTTGCCACCTTCGCCGAACGCGAGCATGAGGACGCGCTTGGGCGGGCAGACGAAGACCATGCCGTCCCAGGTAACGGGCGAGGCGACGAGGCGGCGATCCATGAGGCGCTGGGGGTTCCATTCGCCGGCACGCCAGAGTTCCTTGCCGGTCTGCGGGTCGTGGGCGGTGACGCAATCGCCGCCGGTGATGAGGAGCTGCGTGCCTGCGGGGCGCTCCCAGGGGATGGGCGTGGAGTAGGCCTCCTGCGATTCGACCTTGGCTTCGGTGGGGCGGACTACTTTCCAGACGTCCGCGCCGGTCTCGGGATTGACTGCGAGCAGGTAGGAGTCATTGCCCTTTTCGCCGGGTTTGGCGTCGCGCCATTGGCCAGGGGGGACGTTGCGATGAAGCACCTGGACGTAGAGGGTGCCCTTGTAGAGCAGCGGGCTTGCGCCGTAGAGCCACTGGTAGCTCCATTCGCCCAGATCCTTCTGGAGGTTGCGCCGCCAGAGTTGTGCGCCGTCCATGTCGAAGGCGACGAGGTCGCCGGTGCCGAAGAGGAAGATGACTTTCTTGCCGTCGGTGACGGGTGAAGGCGTGGCGGAATCGTTCTTGCCCTGCTTGATGTACGAGACGTCGGAGATTTCTTTTTCCCAGAGGATCTTGCCATCCTTCCTGGAGAGGCTGTAGCAGATCAGGCGGGGCGTGTAGGAGGTGATGAAGATGCGATCACCGAAGACGATGGGGGTGCCATTGCTGTGCCCGGGGATGGGGGTGGACCAGAGGGCGTCTTCCTTGCTGAGTTTGTCAGGGAGGTCCTTGGCGGCCGAAGAGCCGTTGAAATTGGGACCGCGCCATTGGGCCCAGTTTTCTTCGCCGCGCGCGGGCAGAAGGATAAGTCCGAGAAGCACAGGCACGATCGTCGCTCGCAAGGTCGGCATGGATTTCTTTCCTCTGTCGGGGGCCACTGGTTCCTACCCGTGGCGGAGAGTTATACCAAAGGCGGGTTCGGGGGTCAGGATTTGTGACAGGGATGACGCCGCTTTTCTTGCCGCTAAACCTTGACCGGGTCTGCTGGTATAACCCTGCACCATGAGACTTTCCGCACTTTTGGCCTTGCTGCTTCCCGCGATGGTGATTGCCGCCGATTGGCCGCAGCGGGGGCGGGACGCGTCGCGCAACATGGTTTCGGACGAGAAGGGGCTGCCGGCGACCTGCGAGCCGGGGACCGTGAAAACGACCGAGCGCAAGACGACGATCGACCTGTCGGAGGCGAAGAACATCAAGTGGGCGGCGGCGCTGGGCGGCACGTCCAACGGCAGCCCGACGATCGGCGGCGGAAAGATCTTCGTCGGGACCAACAATGACGCGCCGCGCGATCCGAAGTTCGTGGGGGATCATTCGATGCTTTATTGCCTGGATGAGGCAACGGGAAAATTCCTATGGCAACTGGGCGTTCCGAAGCTGAGCGGCGGGGACAAGATCGACACGACCAACCCGGTGGGGATTTGCGCGTCTGCGGCGGTCGATGCCGCGGAGGGGCGCGTTTACGTCAGCACGAATCGCGGTGACATCCTTTGCCTGGACATCAATGGCCAGGCCAATGGGAACGATGGGCCGTTCACGGAGGAAGGGCAGTATTTCGCCGGCCCGGGCAAGCCGCCGCTGCCGGTGGGGCCGGCGGACGCCGACATCATCTGGCGGTACGACATGCGGGATGAACTGGGCGTTTATGCCAACCAGCAGTTCGCCTCGACGGTTTTGCTGGTGGGGGACAAGCTGTATGCCAGCACGTGCAACTCGCGGGATTGGGCGCGGCATGTGCCTGCGCCTAATGCGCCGGCGCTCATTTGCTTGGATAAGAAAACGGGCAAGCTGCTGGGGCAGGAAGTTTCTGGGATTTCGAAGCGGACGTTCTTCTCGAACTGGTCAGCGCCGGCTTACGGGAAGGTGGGCAACCAGGAAATGGTGATCTTCGGTGGCGGTGATGGGTTCGTTTATGGGTTCGATGCGAATCCGATTCCGGGGCCCGAGGGAACACCGATCTTGAAGGAACTGTGGCGATTTGATGCCAACCCTCCGGGACGGCGCATCAAGGATGGGAAGCCGATCAAGTACGGGGGTGATGACGGCCCGCGCGAAGTGCTGGCTACGCCGGTGTTTTACGAAGGCAAAGTGTACGCCGCGATGGGGAAGGATCCTGAGGATAGTGCAAGCCCGGGGTGTCTTTCCTGCATCGACGCCTCGAAGATCGGCGACATTACGACGAGTGGGAAGGTCTGGCAGTCGGAGAAGATCTCGACGTCGTCGAGCACGGTTTCGGTCGTGGGCGACCTGCTGTTTACCGCGGATTCCGCTGGGTTCGTCTACTGCTTCGACGCCAACACCGGCAAGGTGAATTGGAAGTACGACATCGAAGGGAAGGTCTGGGGGGGAACGCTGGTCGCTGATGGGAAGGTCTACGTGGGAAACGAGGGGGGCGGCGTCTTCACCTTCGCCGCGACGCGGGAAAAGAAGGATTTGGGGACGTCGACGTTCGAGGGTGAGATTCACGCCCCGCCCATTGCGGCGAATGGCGTACTTTACGTCACCACCGGCGCTTACCTCTACGCCATCACGGAGAAGAAATGACCAAGGGATTTCTTAGCCTTCGCTCCCCCTGGTGGGGCAGACATTCTTGTCTGTCTCTGCTTGTCTTTCTGACTTTCTGCCTGCCACATGCCGTCGGCGGTGACAGCCCCGCGCCCCTTTACGCGCAGGACTTCGAGAAGGAAGATCCCAGCGGCGACGCCCCTGCCGGCCTGATGAACCTCGACGGCACATTTACGGTGAAGAAGGTTGACGGCAACGGCGTGCTGGAGCTCGAGCCCGACCCGCTCGACTCGCACGGCATGCTCTTCGGGCCGGCCGAGTTCAATGCATATGCCGTTTCCGCGCGCATCCAGGGATTTGCGACCGGAAAGCGCACGCCCGAGTTCGGCATCGGCGCCTGCGGGCCCAACCGCTACAAGCTTTGGCTGATGCCCGCGACCGGCGAGCTACAACTGATCAGCGGCGACGAGGTGAAGAGCAGCCAGCCCTACAAATGGGAAAGCGGCGCCTGGACGCGCTTCAAACTGCAGGTGTCCAAACAACCCGACGGCAAGTTCAAGATCCAAGGAAAGGCCTGGCCCGGCGGCAAGGAAGAGCCAAAGGAGTGGATGCTGACGATGGAGGATGGCGAAGCGCCGCGCCCGGGCCGCGCGGGGATCTACGCGACGCCGTATTCGGACAAGGTCACGCGGTTTGATGATTTAAGGATTGACCCGCCAGGCCAGTAACGCAAAAACCCCTGCAAGATTGCAGGGGTTTGCGTGACAATGCGACCCGCGCGGTGCGACGGCTGACGCCGAAGCACCCGTACTGGAGGCGAGGGGAATTGAACCCCTGTCCAGCCTCCATATTTCTCGGGAAAAAGCGATGATTTCTCCAAGGGGCGGCGCAGAATCCGGCGCACCCAACATCCTCAATTCTCAAGTTGCCGATCCTGACTTGCTCTTGCTGACCAGTGCTTGGCCCTGCATACCGCCCACCATTCGCGCTGCGATTATCACCCTCGTCCGTCACGCCTCGCCTCCGCCCCCCCTGCCCGTCGCTACGGCCTCATCCCCGGTGGGAAATGCCTCCCCGCCTCGGCGTCGAATAACTCCCGATAGCCCGAAGCATTCAACCGCCAGGCCGGACGTCCGAGCACGGCGGTGAACGCCTAACGTCGGTCCCCGAACGGAGACAACGCCATGCCCGTGATAAACGCCCAATATTGTCCCGAGACCGGAACCTCGCTGAGGCTGACGTTCGACACGCAGGTGGTCGGCGTCGACCCGGTCGAATACGCGATCGACAGCGTCATCGCCCACGCCCTCTCGAACGCGGTCCAGACCGGAACGCCTTTCGAGTGGTTCATGACGATCGACCCGCCCCTCTACCAGTCGGAGTTTACGGCACTGAACTACACGGGCTCGGGAACGGTTGATACCAGCGACGAGCCCGAGGCGCTGGCACCGTTCTCCGGACATCCGATCGAGAATGCGAGCACGGTCCCGCTGCCCGACCCGCCCCCCGCCACGCCGACGAACCTGGCAGCCATGGGTGGCGATGCGCAGGTCAACCTCACCTGGAACGCGAACGGCGAGCCCGACCTCGCCGGCTACAACGTCTATCGATCCGATTCGCTGGAGGGCGTCTACTACCTGATCGGCACCACGACTTTGAGCACCTACCGGGACAACGACGGCCCGGTGAATGGAGTGGAATCCTTCTACCGGATCAGCGCCATCGACAACGGCGCCAACGAGTCCGCCCTCTCTGATCCGGCCTCCGCAACCCCCGCCGCGCCTCCGCCGCCGGCGCTCGCCAACTCCGGGCTTTCGGTAGGCATGGGCCTCAGTCTGTGAGCGCGTCGAATAACTGGGCAAGGAGATGCACCCATGAGCAAGCAACCAAAACAACCTCCCAAGCCTGTCAAAGAGGGTATCTCGCCCATCAGCGGCACCGCGCCCCCCGTCGAGTTCCAGTTCAAGCCTGGCGAGTCTGGCAACCCCAGGGGACGGCAGTCGGCGGGCACGACCCTGAAGGAGTGGGTCAATGTCTTCGCCACCAGCGAACTGACCGCCGAGCAGGTCCGGCGGATCGCACGCGACGCCAAGGCGCCGTGGACGAAGCGCGCCGCCGCCGAGCGCGTGCTGCGGACGCTGGAGCACGGCGACCTGGCGGAGATGGAGGCCCTGCTGGATGGCAAACAGTCGCTCCAGGAGCTCAATGCGGCGGGCGTCAACACCGAGGTGATCAAGAAGATCAAGGTTCGACGTCGGACGATCCCAACCGGCGAGGGAAAGCCGCCCGAGGTTGAGGTCGAGCGCGAGGTCGAGCTGCACGACCGAGCCGGCGAGGACTTCGACCGCATCTGTGACCGCACCGAGGGCACACCCAAGCAGAGCGTGACCCATGACGGAGACGTTGGACTGCGGACCAGGCGGATGGCGTCGCCGAGGCGGAGGCGATCCTCGCTGAGCTAAGAGACATCCTTGGGGCCCCCAACGCGGACGAACAGGCACTAACGGATCAACAGGAGAAGGCACCATGAGTCAATCGCCGTCACCATCGGGCCCTAACGGGCGGAGCGCGGGTGGGCAATTCGGCCCCGGCAACAAGGCCGGCAAGGGCAACCCCTTCGCCAAGCGCGTCGCCAAGCTGCGATCGGCACTCTTTAGGGCCGTTACGCCCGCCGACCTTACGGAAGTGGTGAGGGTGCTCGTCTCGTCGGCTAAGTCCGGGGACGTGGCAGCAACCAAGGAACTGCTGCAGCGATTGCTCGGCCCGCCGGTCGAGCTGGACTTCATCGAGCGGATGGCGGCCCTTGAGAAGCAGCTTGCTGAGGTGCAGCAGCGGGGGTCGTCGTGGTAATGAACAGGCTGGCCAAGCTGGAACGGGCGGCGGGAAAACTGATCAGCGACCGGCCGTGCCCGCAGTGCGGTGGCACATGGGGAGGCGTGGCGACAATACCGATGTTCACCTTCAACGGTGTGGCATATCTTGGCACGTTCGCCCCGACCGGGCGCTGCTCGACCTGCGGCTCGGTGCCATCGCATGTCATCAACCTGGTAACGCCCTTGGGCGGCGAGGGGAGGGGCGACGCGAAGTGATCAAGAATCGGCTCACCAGGATGGAAAGAGTTCTTGAAGCATTTGGTGGTGGGAAATGCGCCGTCTGCCAATGCGGCGACTACCCATTCATTCTTCGCCGCTGGATCTGTGAGGACGGCGGATATTGCGAGGAATCTGAGTCTAGCGCGGTCTACGATGCATCGGGCGCCTGCCGACGATGTGGCGGTGCGGCCAGCGACGTCATCGCGTTAGTTCTCGTCAGCAGCGGCGACGCCCCACGCGGCGTGGGCGCGGAAGGAATGCCAGCATGACAAACCTCAGTTCCAGGCTTGGGCGGATCGAGCGGAAGGTGGGCGGGCGGCCCTGTCCTGCGGTCGGAAAGCTGCCACGGTGCGTGCTTGTGGACACGGAGGAGGAGCACGAGCGGTTTCTCGGGCAGTTAGGGGAACTGGAGCAGCTGTGCACGTGCGGGCGGTGCAATCGGGTGAAACTGATTCTGCTCCACCACTCTTTCCACGAGCGTTGTCAGGTAGTGGTCCGGCCAGATGAATACCCCGCGGCCGGTCCCGATGAACGGTAGATCACGTACCGGGTTGCTCCATCGACCGGCGACCAGGCCAGCGTGATGAGATGACCGTCGCGATTCTCACTCCACCGCCAGGTCAGGTGCTGGATTGCGGCGGACGTCGGAATAGGCGGGGTAAAGCTGGAGGAGTCGATCAGCTGCGGCGCGGCGGTGACGCCGTCTCGACTGGCGTTTTTGAAAGAATGTTCCCAAGGACGGGATGCTTAGCACGGTTTCGGTAGCGGCTCCTGCGATAGGCGAAGCCGTCCAAATCCGGCTAAAGGTACGCGGCCATTGCGCCGCGGGGATCACAACTAAATACGCCGGATGAGTGAGCTTGAACCGCCGAATGAACGCGCATCGTCACCCCTATCAAACAACCTAAGTACAGGTGGTACAACCGATGGAACGCAACAACCAGAACGGCAAGTGTTACAATGAAATACACGGAAATTCCTGAGGCGGATTTCCCGATCGTCCAGAACGCGGGGAGCAGGAATAGATCGATGATAAAGGCGCTTGGAACGATTCCCGTCGTGCGAACTGCCCGCTCACACGAGTCGATGAAGCCGTCAACAAACCGAACGCGAGTCTTCCACCTTGCCCGAGACAGTGCCCCACCATGCCCTTTCATGAATTGAGCGTGCGCGGCCGTGAATGCTGCACGGAAGAACCTTTGAACTCGTTTAAGTAGATCCGCCGGAATCTGCCTTGACCGCATTCTCTCCAACGCATGCCTGTCGGCACAGACCTCGTAATTCGTTTCGTAAATACCGGAGCCAAGGACCAGCACCCACAACAAGAGCCATAATCCGACGATGAGAGTGCCCAGGCTGAACCCCGCAACTGGAAGGAGCAGGAGAAGCATCAAGGGAGCCTTGAAGACGACATGGTACTTCATCGGCGAGTAGAACCA
>JAQGHM010000191.1 GCA_028291615.1 Phycisphaerales bacterium
TCAAACTCTGATCCCGCTTCCCAAAATTCCAGTTCATGATCACAACCGATTTATCCAGCCCCACCCACGAATCCGTATACGCCCCATTCACCAGGTAATAAGGCCCCTTCACCGCATTGTGAAACGGATCGAACATGTCATTCCACGCGTACACCGTCGCACCCTCCAGCAAGCGCGTACAGAACCGCGCATTCTCCGCCAACAACTCCCCCGGCGTCTTCCCCGTCTTCAAACACGCCTCGTCCTGATTGCAGACCCGATTCTCATCGTGGCTCATCATGTACCCAGGCGCGTTCCACAGCTTGCGCATCCGCTGCGCCTGATCCGTCAAAATCTCCTTCACCTTAGGCTCAGCCAAACAGCACGCCATCTGCTCGTCGTAAACCACGTGCGGGTGATACCAAGACACCCGCAACTCCGTGCCGTCCGCCAACCCCTTGGTATGAATCCCAGGCGACTCGTGAAATACCTCATACCCCCCCGCCCAAGGCACCATCCCCATGCGCGGATCCTTGATCGCCTCGAAATCCGTCCCCTCCACAAGCCTCTTCTCCCCCGCGCGCACCGTCAGCGGCGCACCATCGCGCCGAAGCACGTTCAGCAAACCCACCTCTTCAATTTTCCAATCCTTCCACCGCAGCGTCCCCTTCGCCGCGCCCCACACGCCCAGGTAAACCGCCACGTCCGTATGAGCGAGCGAGTTGAACGTGACGTGATGCGTCGTCCAATCCTGCGTAGGTTTGACGTGCAAATTCGTCCAGTTAAGAGAAACGCCATCCGCCGTCAGCGCCTTGATCTCCGGATGCCCCGTATACCCTTCGGTCTTCACCTGCACCGAAACGTGATAGTGCCGGTAAGGCGTCAACTTCATCTTCTGATTAAGCCGCGCATTAGCCGCATTGTCCGAAACCGTCGCGACACGCTCAGCCTGATCCACCTTGATTCCCTCATCCACAAAATCAAACTTAGCTCGAAACGCAACGCCCCCCTCCGCCTTCAACTGAGCGACGTTGTCCTTCACGACAAACAGCGCATCCTTAACCGGCAACCCCTCCGCCAGGTTTGGATCGTTTGCCAGCAGATCATTCGAATACCCCACCGGAAACAGCGCCGGCACGATCGTCAGCTTCAGCTCCGCCGCGATCTGCTTCGTCCGCTCCACGTTGGCGAAGTACCGCTTGTCCATCGCGCCCAGGCGCGAAAACTTCGAATCCGCCAGCAGCACGTGCGTATACCCCGCCCCCGCCGCCCGCCCCCAGATCTGCCGCAGCTTATCGACGTTCTGATCGACCAGCAGATTGGTCGGATAATAAACCCAAAGCTCCCGCCCCGGCTCAGCCGCGCCAGCAGTCAAACAACAGGACAACCAGAATAAAGCGATAGCGCAGCGGTTAGAAAAGGTCATGCCCTTGATACCAAGGACGGCCAGTCGCGCTGCCCTCGCGCACCCAGCCGCGAAGCGGCGACCAGGATGTAGCCCAGGGCGCAAGCCCTCGCGTCCAAAGCAATCGCAGTCAATCCAGTCCCGAAGGGACGACAGAACCCCCGCATACGTGCCGCCCAAGATCCCCCACACTCTCGAAAGTCGCTTACCGGTTTCGCACCGTCAAATACCGATTCGCGGCCGCGCCATGGGCAACAATAAGTCATGCGTCGTCGCCTTGATCTCCCGCGACACCAACGACGTGTACGTGTCAAGCGTTCCCACGTCACGGGCGCGACGCTGAAAGATGCGATCCGCCAGCACGTCGATAAGTCTGCTACGCTCTACACGGACGGCTTTGGTTCCTACGCTGGCATCGGCAATGAATTCGACGGCGGACACCACACCGTCAATCACGGCGCGGGGGAGTCAGAAGTTGCCCGCTAGGGATTATGTCGGGTCGGCGCGCCAAGTGATAGAATGTTCTCCCATGCCAAAGAAGTCCATAAAGACGGCCCGTGCCCCCCGCAACGGCCCAATGTCCCTCGCTGGTCTATCGGTCGAGGACGTGCTCGGGGCCGTGCTGCGGATTGCACCCAACGACGTGGCGAAGATCACGGCGAAGTCGGACGCCAAGGCGAAGGGCAAGCGGAAGGGGTAGTAGGTGGCGAAACCGCTGGACTACGGACGGCCCGCCCCGCGAAAGGATGCGACCATTCCCATCGTGCTCGGGGTTATCGCCATCATCGTCATCAGCTTGACCGTGCTGTGGTTCAACATTTGGCCCATCCTCACTTACTTCAACATCGCAGATTAACAGCAACTATTCGTGATTTTGTCAAAAGGATAATCCCGAAACGAAATACCTAACAATATGCAAACACTTAGCTTGACTCCCCCGCTCCCCACCCATTATACTCCCCCGCTTCGTCCGCTCATTGAAAACCGAATAGCAGCAACGACTTAAAGCCACTCCGGGACCCAATGAGGACCCCAACAGGACCGCCAAAGGACCTCCCCAGGACCCAAAAAGGACCCGGTTCGCGACCTGCTTTGGACCCCCTCCGGACCGCCAAAGGACACCAATTCCAACAACTTGAAATCGTTAAGTGCTTACTTGAAAACACTTAACGAAATTTCGCAACTACTTTTTCCCCTCAGCGCATCAAAAAAGGGGCACGGTGGGTGACGTGCCCCTTGGAGGGGAGAACAGAAAAGCTCAGTTGCTGGCGTTCCTGAATTACTTCTCTTCGATGCGTTCGATATCCGCGCCGACCGCTCGCAGCTTCTGCTCGATCTTCTCGTAGCCGCGATCGATGTGATACACGCGGTCGATCTTCGTCGTCCCGCGAGCGACCATGCCGGCCAAGACCAGCGCGGCCGACGCGCGGAGGTCGCTCGCCATCACGTTGGCGCCTTGCAACTCGCGGACGCCTTGGATGATCGCGGTCGGGCCTTCCTTGCGGATCTTGGCGCCCATGCGATTCAGTTCGCCGACGTGCAGGAAGCGATCCTGGAAAATTCGTTCCGTGATCACGCTCATCCCGTCGCCCAGGCACAAGAGCGCCATGAGCTGCGCCTGCAGATCCGTCGGAAAGCCGGGGTAGGGCTGGGTGGTCATTTCAACTGGGTTTAGCCGGCGCGAGCTGCTGACGAAGACCGTGCCGTTCTCACGGACGATCTTTACGCCTACTTCTTCAAGTCGATCGACGACCGCGACCAGGTGGTCGAGGTTGCAGTGCTTGAGTTCCAGTTCACCGTTGGTGAGGGCGGCAGCGATGATGAACGTCCCCAGTTCGATGCGATCCGGGATCACGCGGTGTTCGCAGCCGATCAGTTTATCAACGCCTTCGATCTTGATCTCAGGCGTCCCTTCGCCAGTGATCTTGGCACCCATCTTCTTGAGCAGGTTGGCGCAATCGACCACTTCGGGTTCGCACGCCGCGCCGACCAGCACCGTGTTGCCTTCAGCCAGCACCGCGGCGCACATGACGTTGATCGTTCCCAGCACCGTCGGGCCCTGGGCGCCGCCGAGGTACAGGTTGCACCCCTTGAGGCGGCGTCCCTTGGGGACTTCGCCGACGATGTCGCCCCCTTCGGTGCGGAACTCCGCGCCCAGCTTCATCAGCCCGCGGATGTGCAGATCGACCGGACGGTCGCCGATGGCGCAGCCGCCTGGGATGGCGACCTGGGCGCGACCCCGCTTGGCGATCAGCGGCCCGAGCACGCAAATGCTGGCGCGCATGGTTTTGACAATGTCATACCGGGCGTGCGAGACCTTCTCGTCCCGCACCTCGATGTCGAGCGGCCCATTCAGCGGCGGGCCGTCGTGCCCGGACGCTGCGGGTTCATTTCGAAAGACATGGCAACCCAGCTCCCCGACGAGCTTGTTCATCGAGTCGATGTCGGAGAGGCGCGGCACGCCGTGCAGGCGCGTCGGGCCGTCTGCCAAAAGGCAGGCTGCGACAATCGGAAGCGAGGAGTTCTTGCTTCCAGAGATCTCGATTTTACCTTTGAGACGGGTACCGCCGCGAATCAGAAAACTATCCATGATGGCCCTTCCTTGGCTCCGAGGCCCTGAAAAAGTGGTGTCGTGCGCACCACAAAGGGCATATCGGCCGATCCGTCGGCCAACGTTCAAACACCTCTTAAAAGCGCTTGAACCTCGATTTATCGGGCAAAACGTGCTTGAAAGACGTCCGCCAGTTTTCATCCTCATTCTGAACCGCGCCGGAATGTTTTCAAGAACGCAGGACCGGAAATATAAAGAAGATTCGCACTGAAACCCTCGAACCCCGCGCGCATCCTTATCGATATGAGCGAGCCCACCGACCCGCCTCCGGCCACCTCCGCCGCCGACAAGCCGATTTCTCTGCCGGTGGCCGTGGGGGTTATGGGGCTCATCCTCGTCGTCGGCGCGGGACTGATTTGGAAATATTTGTATCACCCGCCCGCCCCCGCCAACGCGATTCGCACCATTGCGCCCCAGCCCGGAAGCCCGCACGTCGCCGGCGGGCCTGCCGCAAAAGACGCCGGCATTCCCGTCGAAGCGCTCAAGGCCATCGCCGCCGAGGCCGACTTGCCTGATGGCCTGCATCTGACCAGCACCGGAACCCTCATCAAGGCCGGCGACGCCTATCTTCGCGTCCGCGGTATGGACAGCTACGCCTTCGGTTTCTTCACCCTCTCCGAGCAGGAATGGGAACACGGCTACCTGAGCCAGGGCGTGCGGCGAATGCTGACGCAGGATGACTTCGCCAAAGAACTGGCCCTGACCGACGACCAACGTGCCCGCCTTGAAAAACTCCCCGCCGCCCCCGCCGCCAAATGGCCCCAAGCCGATCGCGACCGCCTGATCGCGCTCTATAAGGACGAGAAATCGCGCCCACAAGTCGTCGCCGCCCTAGCCGCCTATGCCGCCGAGCGCCGCGCCGCGGACCAGAAGGTGATGGCCGAGCGAATCCGTCAATTCCGCTCCATCCTGACTGAGAAACAACTCGCGCGGGTGAACCCCATCCCGCGTTGGCCGCTCACGCCCGCTTCGTCGCCGTCAACACCCGATCGTGCCCCGCGTGGTCCTTGAGGATTCGGACGTCCTCCCAAGCCGGATGCTCGCCCGCGAGTTCAAGCGCCAGCTTCCCCTGGTCGAACGCGATCTCCAGGAAGATCCGCCCCCCCGGGTTAAGCCGCGCCGCCCCCTCATTCAGGATGCGGCGGTGCAGCACCAAACCATCCGGCCCACCATCCAGCGCCTTCACCGGCTCATAATCGCGGACGCTACGATCCAGCGACGCGATCTGCCCGCTTGGGATGTAGGGCGGGTTGGAAACGATCAGGTCAAACGGCTGGGGATCGACGATCGTCGAGAGAGGCTCGAAGAGGTCACCCTCCAGTACGGTCACGCGACCGGCGAGGCCAAGTCGCTCGGCGTTGCGAGTGGCGACGGCGACGGCCGGGGGGCTGATCTCGGTAGCGATCACCACCGCATTCTTCAAACCATGCGCGATAGCCGCGGCAATGCAGCCGCTGCCCGTGCACAGGTCTAGGATGCGCGGGGCATCGAGCACCATCTGCCGGCGAACGGTCTGGATCACGTTCTCGACCAGCGTCTCGGTATCCGGGCGCGGGATCAACACGTCGCGCGTGACTTCGAACTCCAGGTTGAAGAAGTAGGCGCGCCCGCTCAGGTAGGCGATCGGCTCGTGTTCGCCGGCGCGGGCGACGAGGTCACGCAGTCGGCCGCGGTCGTCGTCGCTGAGGGCGCGCTCGTAATCGGTGTAAAGCTTGATACGGGGCACTGCAAGGATGTGGGCCAGCAGGAGCTCAGCCGAAAGCCGCGGCGCGTCGACCCCTTTACGGGTAAAGAACGCGCTGGTCCATTCCAGAGTCTTACGGACCGTCCATGGGCCGTCGGGTTGTGCCATCGTTCGACCCATTCTAAAGGATGCCCGCGCCAGTCGAAAGGTACCGCTGTTTAAGATCGGGTCTTGATTTGCGGCAACGCACCGCATAAAGTGGATTCTGGCGTCGACGGTATCCCCGAAGAAGGTTCCCCCCCTTCCTTCTTCACCCGTCGGCGCCTTTTTTTATGCGCTGAGGTCGAAGATTATCCTTGACGGGTGATGGGCGGGCGGGTTGGATCGTCTATTCACTGAACCCAAAAGGAGATCCTCATGAATCGCGCACGCACGGGTTGGCTATTCGGTTTGCTCGTATTGTCGCTTGTCGTCTGCGTCGTTCGGGCGGTCGAGGGGAAGAAAGCCGAGGCGATCGCAAAGGAAGGGTATTGGGGCAAGGATGATACGTGGGCGGAGCATTCCAAGCTGCTGGGGAAACCCGCGCCGGAGTTGAACTTGTCGGACTGGCACGGCAACCCGGTGAAGGCCGTCGACATGAAGGACAAGATCGTCGTCGTTGATTTCTGGGCGACCTGGTGCGGGCCATGCAAGCGGGCGGTGCCGCATAACAATGAGCTGGCGAAAAAGTATGCTGACAAAGGCGTACTCGTCGTCGGCGCCTGCGGGGGCGGACAGGAAGAAAAGATGAACGACGTGGTGGCGGAAACGAAAATGGAGTACCCCACCGGGAAGGCTACGAAAGAGACGACAAAGGCGTGGGGCGTGCAGTGGTGGCCGCATTATGTGGTCGTGGATCGCAAGGGAAACATCCGGGCGGCGGGGATTCAACCGGATTTCGTGGAGAAGGTGATCGAAGCCCTGATGGAAGAGGGCGGCGGTGGAGATGGTAAGGGCGCGAAATAGATCCGCGCGCGCCCGCCGCCCCTGCTGATCCTACAGTGGCCGCTAACAAATTTTTCACGACTATCGCAACTATTCGGCGATTCGTTCGTCTATAAGGTGTCCCCCGCGCCGGACAGTGGTGTGCGGCGGTTGGGGATAAGGTGGGATCCCCGATCGGCGGGATTAAATCAGACACTTCGCGCGGGAGTCGTATATGTCGTTTGGGAAGAAGGCGGTAGCGGGATGGTTGTTGTGCGGGGTAATGGCGGGAGCGGTCTACTCACAGACTCCGGCATCGGCGGTTAAGCCGCCCGCCAAACCCGCGGTGGCGGCGACCGCGGCGGGAACCTCGGCCCAGCGCGCCAAGGCCTCGCTTGAGCCGCTCCTTCAACAGGGAATGGACGCGCTGGCGGCGGGGCAGTATCAACCGGCGCGGGAGGCCTTCCTTGACGCGATCGCGATCGACGTGCGGAACGTCAAAGCTCACCATGGCCTGGCGTTATGCATGGTCGCCCAGAAGGAAGTAGCCAAGGCGCAAGCGGTCATCGATAAGGCGTTTTCGTTCACCACCACGCCCGACCGCGCCCTGGTGCTCAACGCGATCGCCTGCAACATGGCGACGCACATGCACATGCGGGCCGCCAAACTTGCCAAGGATTACCTCTCCGCCCATCCCAAGGATCAGGACGAGCCGATGGTGAACGCGCTGGGGACTGCGCTGAGCGCTGCCACCGCCCCGGAGCGGAAGAACCGGTTCTTCAGCGAGTGCACGTCCTTTTACATCATCGCCAACCAGCGGCTCGAAGGCGCCCGGCCGGGATATAAACGATTCGGCGCGGAGTGGTACACGGCGGATCAGGCGGACGCAAAGACCAAGGCGTTGGCGTCGCAGCAGAAAAAGCTCGACGCGCTGTCGGACGCGATCGCCACCGCCGAAGAGCGGATGCAACCGGCCGCCAAGGAACTGGCGCACCAGCAGTTCCTGCTGACCCGCGGCGAGGCGCCGGGCAACTACTACATCGAGCGCGCCCAGGCGGCGTTCGACTCGGCGCAGGCCTCCGTCACCGCCGCCGAGGAAAAGTACGAGGCGCTGCTGAACAGCCTGCAGACGCCACGGTTTCCGCCGGAAGTGGCGATGGTTTCCATGGACGCGGTCACCGCGCCGCCGATCACGACCGCGGTCGCCGTTGCCAGCGTGGACCCGCCCAAGATGGAGATCAAGCCCAAGCCGCGCCCGGTCAAGCCCAAGCCGAGCGAGGCCGGCAAGCCGACCGAGGCCGCTAAGCCCCCCGAGCCGGTGGAGATCACGCTCGCGCCACCGAAGCCGACCACGCCGCGGAAGGTGCGCATCACGCAATATGCGGCGGCGTTTCCGGTCTCCGGCGACCTGGTCGTAACCAGCTCGGCCATCGTCGAGGACGGCGTGACGCTGCAACTGCAATCGGGCGACGGCCAGCCGATCACGGCTACGCTGCTGCGGAAGGACGAGAACCTGGGGCTGGCGCTGCTGCGGGTCGAGGGCAAGACGCTGAAGCCGCTTGGGCTGGCCGAGGCCTTCAACGGCGGGCCAGTGACGTGCGCGTCGTTCCCGACGGTGGATCTGTTCAGCCCCGCGGCGCAGGCGATCACGGGAACTGCGCTCGCGCCCAAGGAAGGGTGGACGATCTCGCTGAACGTGCACCCGCGGCTGGCGGGTTCGCCGGTGCTGGCGAACGCGCGCGTGGTGGGCGTGTGCGTCGCCCCGCGCGACGCCGAGCGCGGCAAGCTGCCGACCGTGACGCTGGAGCAGTTGAAGACGTTTTTGGGGACGGACGTGACGGCTCCGAGCGCGCCGTCGAATGATGCGGCGTCGGCGTTACTGCAATTGGTGACGACGCGCGAGACGGGGGGGTGAGCGTGGCGCACGAGCTTTCTATTTGACTCGTTTATCGGCGCTTTCACTCAGTTTCAATGCTATGCTTGTGTACCGGAGGTATGACATTTATGGGTCTTTCACTTAGCGCGGAAACACAACAACTGATTGAAGAGCGAATGCGAAAAGGCGGGTATACGTCGCCCGACGATCTTGTGCGCGTCGCGCTAGACGTGTTGGATCAGGTCGAACCCGCAGGGTTGGACAAGGAGACGCTCGCGGCGATCGATCGAGCCGAGGACCAGATCGAGCGTGGCGAGTATCGCGACTGGGAAGACGTGAAGGCGGAGCTTCGGGCAAAATACTTGGGCAAATAGTTCGAGCGAATGCCCGACGATTATCGCATAACCATTACGAATGAAGCCCTCGCCGACCTGCAGGGCATATTCGATTACATCCAACAGCATTCAACCGAGAATGCGGCCAGGGTGGTGGGGCGGATCCTTGACGAGGTTGATGAGCTGAAAGTCATGGCATCGCGATTCAAGCTCGTCGGACACAGCCGTAAAAGGGGATCGCCCGTTCATTCAATGGTGGTTCGACCCTACCTCGTTTACTACCGGGTTGAAGAGCAGCGGCGGGCAGTCTTCATCCTCTCGATTCGCCATGGGAGCCGTAGGCAGCCGCGCCGGTTCGAGTGATGCTGGCAGCTACTTCCCCTCCGCAAACTCCTTATACCGCTCGTCCAGCTTCGCCGATTTCCCGTCGCCGGAGTGGAAGAGAAGGCGGTGGCGAAGGGACTGCGACTGGTCCTGCTTGAGCGTCCAATCGTGGATGCCGATGTGGGACAGTAGGCCAAAGTTGCGGACGTTAAAGGGGGTGGGGTGGCCGGGGTTGTGGGGGTGATCGAAGAGGGCGATACCGTAGATCTTGCCGTCGATCGGGCCGGAATAATCGCACCACGTGGCGGGCTTCTCGCGGGCTTCCTTTTCTGAGGTCGCGCCGGCGGAGGAGGTGATCTCCGACTCCTTATCCTTGATGGCATCGGAGATCGACGGGGCTACGCGGGCAGCCAACCAGCCGGCTTCGACGCCGCTGACATTCAGCGGTTTGACCTTGAAAACCGCATCGCCGTTTTTGGCGGTGAGGGTGGAGCTGACGTCAATCGCGCGGGCGCCGTCGTCGTAGGCGATGATCTTCACGGTGCGAGTCTCGGCGAGCAGCGGCTTATTGGGCTCCTTGCTGTCCCAGGTCAATTCTTCGATGAAAGAATCGGGGCTGACGGCGGTGAACTTGAGGTGCCGCTGCTGTTCATTTTCCTTGTCCTTGTGGGTCCAGTGGTCGGCGCCGTTAACGTCACCGTGGCCGACGAAGACCGATCGCTGATGGGGGTGATCGATCTTCTTCTTCGCCGCCTCGGTTGGTTGCTTCTGCTGCAGACGCCATTGATCGCTGGTGATCTCGACGCCATCGGCTGAAAGCACCGGATAAAAATAGGGGCGGTGGAAGGCGGGATCGTCCGGGGTTGCGGCGAAGCGGTAGGTGGTGAAAGGTTTGCCGTCGACCGTGATCTCCAGCCCGGTCGGCGTCTGCGCGATTTTCACTTCCGGTGCGGCGTGAAGATTGGCCGCTAAGACGCAAAGAGCGCAAAGGGAAAGGTGGACGGGGTTGAGCGATGGTTTTGACATGGATGGCTCCTTGCTATGGAGTTTAACCAGGGCTAGCCAGCGGGCCAAAGTTTGTTCCGCTCGGCGCGATCATTCCGGTGTCCTGGAAGTGGGCCGCGATGCCGCCGGCGTTTTTTTGATGACCGACGGCGCCGCCTTCGCCGGTTCCTTTTTCGCGGGAATCGCCAGGTGATATTTCTCGGCGACCAATCCGACTGCCGCCCAGGTGGCCAGCGATAACACGATCCACACCATCCCGCGGCGTGGAAGTTTCTGGTTATTCTCCCAACGGAATAGCTTGGCGGCGGCGAAGGTGGAGGCCACGCCGATCGCGACGAGGGCGATCAGATTGTACGGCCCGTAAAGCGTTGACGTGGCCGCGAAATCCATCACGCATGCATCCAGCGCCTGCACCGCATACCGGCCGGGGAGGAACGTGGCGACGTGTTTCGCCCAATCCGGGAGCATGTCCAGCGGCACGCCCACGCCGCCGATTATGATCATCGGCAGGAACAGGCTCTGCCCCAGCGCCTGCACGGCGTGGGTGGAATTGGCGATCATCGAGATGACCAGCCCGATCCCCAAAAACGCGAAGCAGACAAACGTGAACGCCAGCGCCAGGTGCCAGGGATATTTCGGGAACGGCATCTTGTAAATCCAGAGCGCCAGCGCGATCTGGAGAACGGCCGCCGTGACGACGATGATGAAGCGCGCAATCAGCACCGAAGCGGCGAACGCGACGGTGGGCATGGGCGTCAGGCGATAGCGCCGCCAGACGCCGCGCTCGCGCTCGGAGACGAACGCGATCGGCATCCCGAAGCATGCGCCACCGAGGACCGAGATGGTGAGCAGTTGCCCAAGCTGCCGCGTCAGCGGCGCGCCCGTGCTCCGGCTGGCGAAGACCGAACCATACGCGAAGAGGAAGAAGATCGGCACGACATACCCGAACACCACCGCCTGCGGATTGCGGAAGTTCAGCTTGAGCGTAAGGAGCAGGTGGTGAAGGAAACCTCTCATCGGCCGCGGGATTCTAGGGGCAAGCGACCGCGGGCGGTAGACGCGTTGCTCTGACAAACAGTTCGAACGTTGGCGCGTAGTAGCATTGGAGAACCCCATGCGAATCACTCCTATTCTGATCGTCGTCCTGCTGCTCGGTTGTGCTTCACTATTGCCCGCTGAGGAAAAGAAACCCGCCAATGTCGATGGCAAATGGACCTGGATCTACAAGACCAAGGACGGCAAGGACGCCGAAGCCACGATCAAGCTGAAGCAGGACGGCGAGAAGCTCACCGGCGCTTACCTCGCCCGCGACGGGAAGGAAACGCCAATCCAGGATGGCAAGATCAAGGGGGATGAACTGTCCTTCGACGTCAATCGCGATGTCGGCGATCAAAAGATGCTCTTCAAATACTCCGGCAAAATCAGCGGCGACACGATCACTGGCAAGATCGTCTTCGGCCGCGACAAGCCCACGCCGCACGAGTGGGAAGCTCCGCGCGCGAAGGAGTAATGCGTCCCGTCCGCTCCATCACCCGAGAAGCGCTTGGCGTCATCCTGAGGTACTCCGAAGGATCTAGCCGGCAATAGAAGCCATTCGATTGCAGGCCAGATCCTTCGGTCGTTGAAACTCCCTCAGGACGACGCGCTTCTCTCGTCCCGCCGTCACCGCTGGATCGTCGGCCAAAGCGCGACCGTGCAAACCTGATGACCGATCCGGTCGAGTATCTCCGTGCTGCGCACCTTGCGAAATCCCGCCAATACTTCCTTCTGCGCCAGGATGTTCTCGAACAGTTCGATATCCTTTTCCAGAATCTCGCGCGACTGGTTGAAGACGACCAGGCACAGTCCCGCCTCATGAATTAACGGATCGGCTTCCATCTTCCGCAGATCCTCCACCACCGCGCTTCGCCACTGCGCGCCATAGCCGCCATGCCGCAGCCCCCCTTCCCGAAACTGGTACGCGATCTTCACTTCAAGCCAAAGCCCCTCCTCGGGCGTCGCCAGATCCGGCGCGTCGAACAGCGTGACCGGGGCCGAATCGATCTTCAACGGCCGGCCCTTAGGCGTCAGCACCAAATCGCACCGCTGACGGTGCGACAACTTCTTCCCCAGCGTAGACGGATAGTGCACCTCCCGCGCCACTTCGTAATGCTTCGCCAAACCCGCAGCCAGCAATTCCTGAAGCTGCAGTTCCGTCAGCGCATCCAACCCATACACCGCCTGCTCAAGTCGAAGGTCGGCCTCGACCTGGTTCACAACCGCGCCCAACTGATCAGCCAGCGTGGCGAAATCCCAATGCAACGTCATTCCCTCCAGATAGGTTTTTGTATGGAGCGGGCAAGGGTCGGAACTCCCCCGATGCGCGCGCAGATTTGAAAGCAAATCTGCAGCCGGCGCGTATACTTTTGGCGGATGGTTCAAAGCCCGTACCTCATCTTCTACGACGGCCAGTGCCGCATCTGCCGGCGCGGGCGGCAGATGATCGAGCGCTTCCGCCCGACCGTGCCGGTATGCTTCGTTGACTCCAACGACGCCCGCGAGATGGCGCGCCACCCGCAGATGAACGCGCGCGGCCAGATGTACGTGCTCGAACCGGCTGGACGCCTCAGCGGCGGCTACGACGCGCTGGCGGCGCTGGCGCCCATCCTGCCGGCGTTCGGTTGGATGAGCGCGTTCTTCCGCCTCCCGCCGATCCGCGCCATCGGCCGCCGCGCCTACGCTTTGCTCGCCGCAAATCGCTATCGCCTGGGTGGACAGCGCGCCTGTCACGAGGGCGCGTGCCAATTGGACCCTTAAAGGACGCAAAGGAACACGGGATGAATTTCAACGACGCACAAATGTCCGACATCACGGTCGTGATCGATAAACGCTGGGAAAACAACCTCATTGGCGCCGTCGAAGACCTCAAGAAGGCCGGCGTCGAGGTCCGCAGCGCCGACGACGACAAGAGCGTCGTCGAAGGCGTGTGCGAATCCGGCAAGGTGAAAGATCTGGAAAAGCTCGACTGCGTCGACTACGTTCGCACGACGTTCAGTTGGATCGCCGACTATCCCCCAGGCGACCCGCGCGACCAGGACAAGATCGCCCGCGACGCGGACGAAGATTGATCGCGCCCCGTCATTAAACCCATCCCGCCCGCCGGAACAATGTCCACGTCGCCATCGCCACGCCGTATCCCAGCGCCACCCCGCCCAGTACGTCGCTAGGCCAATGCGCATCCAGTATGTAACGCAGCACCGCGCAGGTAATCGCCAGTCCCCAGAACGTCGAAGCCGCCTGCGGATACAGAATCGCCAGCATCACGCTCAGCGCCACCGCGCAAGCGCTATGGCTCGACGGAAAACTCTCACGAAAATTCGCATGCTTTAGCGAAGGCCCGAGGAATTTACCCGCGTTCTCCCGTCCCGGCCGAACGCGGCCAAGCGTGCGCTTGAGCAGCATCGTTAACACCGACGCCGCGCTCACCGCCGCCACCACCGCGATCGCCCGGTGCAGCCGCACCACCGGGCTGCCCGGATCCAACTGATAAACCAATAACGCGGCGATGGGCGTACAAACCGACTGCCCGTATTGCGCCAGCCACCGCGTCTCGCGCTTCACGTCCCCCTTGAAATGCAACTCGAGCGTGGTCGGCAGGCCCAGGCGCTCCAGCAGCATGAGCAGGGCGCAGGCGGCAACGAGGATGATCAACAATGTCCAGTGCATCGCGGGGCGGCAAAGATACAGAACCCGCCCCCCCCCCGCCACACTTGCCCCAATCCGCCCCGCCCCTATCGTATGCCCCCAATGTCCAAGCGGCTGATCCTGGCCATTCTCTGCTGCGGCGCGCTCTACCTCGTCGGCAACGGCCGCGTCTCCCTCTGGGACCGCGACGAGCCGCGCTACGCTCAGGCCTCAAGGCAGATGCTCGCCAGCGGCGACTGGGTCGTCCCCAAGCTCCTCGACGAACCGCGCATCAAGAAGCCCCCGCTCATCTACTGGTGCCAGGCCGCCTCGATGGCTGCATTTAATAGAATCGCACCCGACGACAGTCTCACGATCGAGCAGCGCATGCAGCGCGACGCCGCCGCCGCAAGACTTCCCTCCAGCATCGCCATCGTGCTGACGCTGATCCTGATCGCAGTCGTGCTCGTGCGGATCGCAGGCAAAGAGCAGGCTTTCTGGACGGTGCTGATCTTCGGCACGAGCGGCCTGGTCGTCATGTCCGCCAAGATGTGCCTGACTGATGCCGTCCTCCTCCTGTTCGTCACCGCGTCGCAATTCTGCCTGTACGCGATGTACCGCCGCCGCGCCACCTGGCCAGTCGTCGTCGCCTTCGCGATCAGCACCGGCCTTGGCCTCCTCACGAAAGGCCCGGTAGTCCTCGGTGTAAACGCAATGACGCTTATCGTGCTGGGACTCCTGGCGCTAGTAGACCGACGAGCCGCGCGCTCCACGACAACACCTCGGGTGGCATGGGCAAACTTATTTGCCCGTGGTCTTTCGCATCTTCCCAAGATCCTCATCGCCATCGCAATCATCGCTGCGATTTGCGCACCATGGATCGTCTTCATGCAGCACCGCATCCCCGGCGGGCTCGGCAAAGTATTCGATCGTGAGATTCTCGATCGTATGACCCAACCCCTCGAACAACACAAAGGCCCCCCCGGCTACTACCTCCTCTTCTTCCTCATCTCCTTCTTCCCCTGGTGCCTCTTCCTCCCCACCGCGATCAAGATCGCGTGGCAAAATCGCCGCGACCCCTTACTCCGCTTCTCCTTCGCCGCCGTCGTAGGCCCATGGCTGATGTTCGAGTGCATCCAGACCAAGCTGCCCCATTACGTCCTCCCCTGCTTTCCGTTCCTCGCGATCATGACCGCCCACGCCCTCGTTCTCGCGGCACGCGGTGAACAGCGCGATTGGCAAACCCGCCGATGGCTCATCGCCGTCGGCGCGTTTTCACTCATCCTCATCGCGCTAGGCCTCGGCCCGTGGGCCGCGCTCCCGGAATTCGGCTTCGAGAATCTCCCATTCCGATCCATGACCGTCGTCTCCATCGTCGCCGCATTCTTCGCGATCATGATCTTCACGCTCTTCGCCCGCAGCCGCATCTTCGCCGCCGCCTACACCATGGCCGCCGCCATGTTCGTGCTCCTCACCCTCCTCTTCACCCTCTACCTCCCAAATGCGCAATTCCTCCACCTCTCCGAGCGGCTGGGCGCATACCTGCAATCCGCGGGCGCCACGACCAAAGGCGACGTCTACATGATCGACTACAAGGAAGACTCCCTCCCCTTCTATCAAGGCGGCACGATCCGCCCGCAACCCAAAAACACTTTTCTAGCCGTGGAACCACCGGAAAAGTGGCCGACCTTCCTGGTCATCACCCGGGAAATCTGGAACAACACCCCCGAGACAGCCAAGGCCCGTCTGCAAGTCCTTCAAACCTTCCGAGGCTGGGCCTACGCCGCCAAAGGGCGCGTGGCGGAAGTAATGGTCGTGAAGAAAAAAGCAATGGCCACTTCCCAACCGCGAAGCGGCGAAAAAAAGTAGCCGAGCTCATAAGTCATAAGACCTCGGACCCCTAGGCGATCCACTCTCCCAGCCCCGAAGGGGCGACAAAAAGTAGCCCAGGTCGCAAGACCTGGGACCCCAGGCGACCCACCCTCCCAGCCCCGAAGGGGCGACAGAACGTAGCCCAGGTCGCAAGACCTGGGTGACGTAAATGTCGCAAGCCGCCCAATTCCACCGATCCCGCTCCTTCCCTGATTAAATTAGCTCCAAAGGAGCGACAGACATGGGCCAAACCTTCACCAATCTTCTCGTCCATTGCATCTTCAGCACCAAAGGCCGCGCCCCCACCATCCATCCAGACATCGCGCCCAAGCTCTTCGCATACATGGGCGGCATCGTCCGCTCCATCGACGGCGTCGCCCTCCTCATTAACGGCGTCGCCGACCACGTTCACCTCCTTCTCTCCCTGCCCGCCACGCTCTGCGCGTCGGACGCCATGCGGATCGTGAAGGCCAACTCGTCGAAATGGTTGCACGAAGAATGGCCCGAGCACCAGGACTTCGCATGGCAAAACGGATACGGAGCATTCAGCGTCAGCCGCTCCAGTGTTGAAGCAGTCAGCGCCTACATCGCCAATCAGGAAGTGCACCATCGACGGATGACGTTTCAGGAGGAGTTGCTGGCGATTCTGAAGAAACACGGGATCGATTATGACGAACGATATATCTGGGAATGATTCGGGATTGTCTGCCGCCCTCCGGGGCTATGTAGCGCTCCCGTTCTCTTTCCCAGGTCTGACGACCTGGGCTAATTTTAATCGCCGCTTCGCGGCTACTCGCGCGGCCGCGCAATTGGTTTCACCCCCCCACCCCGATATACTCCCCTCACATGCCCGCCACCCCCGCGAGAATCCTCGTCGTCCAACCCTCTTGGGTAGGCGACGCCGTTATGGCCACGCCCACGCTTCGGGCCCTCCGTTCGCTCTACCCGCAGGCCGAGATCGCCTACCTTCTTCGACGCTACGTCAAACCCATCTACACCGGCATGCCCTGGGCGGACCGCCTCCTGACTTACCGCACCGGCAAGACCCGCGCCAAGGCCGGCAAGGGGCTATTCGATCTCGCCGCCCGCCTGCGCTCGGCCAAGTTCGACATGGCCATCCTCCTCCCCAACTCCTTCCAATCCGCACTCATCTGCAAGATGGCGGGGATTGATAAGATCGTCGGTTACGACCGCGACGGCCGCGGCTTCCTTCTCTCCGACAAACTGCTCCCGCAAAAGGATCGTGGCAAGTTCGTCCCCTTCCCGATCGTTCGTTACTACATGGGCCTCGTGCAGTACCTCGGCTCCCACGACCGCGACCTCTCGATGCAGCTCTTCGTCACGCCCAGCGAACGCCGCGCCGCCTGCGACGTCTTCGCCCGCGCCGGGCTTGACCCCGAGCTCGAACGCCCCGCCGCCCAGGGTCGCGCGCCGCTCATCCTGCTCAACCCCGGCGCGCAGTACGGCGCAGCCAAGTGCTGGCTCCCCGAATACTTCGCCGACCTCGCCGACCGTCTGCATACCGAGCTTGGCGCCACCGTCCTCCTCAGCGGCTCCCCCAAAGAGCGCGCCATCATCGCCGCCATCCAAAGCCACGTGAAGCACGCGCCGATCGATCTCTCGACCAAAGGCCTATCCCTCGGCGCGCTCAAGGAAATCACCCGCCGCTGCGACCTCATGGTCACCAACGACACCGGCCCCCGCCATATCGCCGCCGCGTTTGGCGTCCCGGTCGTCACCGTTTTTGGCCCCACCCATCCGGAGTGGACCGAGATCAACTTCGACAAAGAGCGCAAGGTCGCCGTCAAAGTCTTCTGCGGCCCCTGCCAGAAAAAAACCTGCCCCCTCGACCACCGCTGCATGACAAGGGTCACCCCGCAGATGGTCTTCGACACCGCGCTTGAGTTGCTCCCCGGCCGCCAACCCGCCCCGACCGTTGCCGCGGTCTAATTCCCCGATTGCTGCTATTCCAACCGCGCGCCTACCATCGATCCGCGCGCGGTGGCATCCGCCCCACGCCGACGTCTGTAGGTCGGATGGTTTTGACTTCGAACCGAGCACCACAATGCCCACGCTTCTAACCCCCCTCCAAGTCGGTGACCTCCACCTCCCCAACCGCGTGGTAATGGCCCCGCTCACGCGAAGCCGCGCCGTCGATCGCCGCATCCCCAACGAGTTGATGCGCGAGTATTACGTCCAGCGCGCCTCCGCCGGCATGATCCTCACCGAGGCCACCGCCGTCTCCCCGATGGGCGTCGGCTACGCCAACACCCCCGGCATCTGGTCCGAGGATCAGGTGCGCGGCTGGAGCGACATCACCGCAGCCGTCCACGACGCCGGCGGGCGCATCCTCCTCCAGCTCTGGCACGTAGGCCGCATCTCCGACCCCAGCTTCCTCAATGGCGAGCCGCCCGTCGCCCCCAGCGCCATCGCCGCCGCCGGCGACGTCAGCCTCCTCCGCCCCAAGCGCCCCTACCCCACGCCGCGCGCGCTCGACCTCGACGAAATCCCCGGCGTCATCGATGCCTATCGCACCGGCGCCGCCAACGCCAAGCGCGCCGGATTCGACGGCGTCGAGATCCACGGCGCCAACGGTTACCTCCTCGACCAGTTCCTCCAGGACAAGACCAACAAGCGCACCGACCGCTACGGCGGCTCGATCGAAAACCGCGCCCGACTCATGCTCGAGGTCACCGACGCCTGCATCGACGTCTGGGGCCGCGGCCGCGTCGGCATGCACCTCGCCCCGCGCGGCGACGCCCACGACATGGGCGACTCCAACCCCGCCGCCACCTTCGGCTACGTCGCCCGCGAACTAGGCCGACGCAAGATCGCCTTCATCGCCGCCCGCGAAGCCCTCGGCCCAGGACGCATCGGCCCGATGCTCAAGCGCGAGTTCGCCGGCTGCTACATAGCCAATGAAAAATTCACCCTCGAATCCGCCGAACTGGCCATCGAACGCGGCGAGTGCGACGCCGTAGCCTTCGGCGTCCTCTTCATCGCCAACCCCGACCTCCCCCAGCGCTTCGCCCAACACGCCCAACTCAACACGCCAAAGCCCGACCTCTTCTACTCCTCAGGCCCCGAAGGCTACACCGACTACCCCTGCCTGACCGACAACTGCGACGACACGCCGACCGAGGCAAGTTGAGGATGACGTGTTAACTGCTCCCGCGCCGCACAGGACGGTATAATGCCTTCCCGTCCCCACTCAATGGAGATCGCGCGCGATGAAAACCACCCACCTCCCGTCAATCGCCCTCGCCCTGTTGCTAATCGGCACCCTTCAACTGCGCGCAGCCGACGCACCCGCCACTACCGACGTTGATTGGACCGTAACCCTCGGCTGCCGACACTGTCACTTCGCCGAGCAGACGGGCATCACCCGCTGCACGGGCAACTGCGGCGCAGCGGCGGCGACGAAGGACGACAAGATCGTCCTGCTCACCGGCGCGGCCGTCCCCAAGGATTTCAAGAAGGGCGGCCGCTGGCACGTCCGGGGCGCGCTGTCGGCTGATGGGAAGACGCTCGCCGTCAGCGAAATGAACGAGCAAAAACCCACCGCCGAGGAATTGAAAGACGACAAACCCGCCGCCGCCGCGAAAGACGAAAAGCCCACCACTCCGGCCCCCGACGCCAAGCCCTTCACCGGTCCCGTCGGCCGCACCGGCGCCGGCCTCCCCACGCTCACCGCCACCGACGCCGACAAAACCCGCTACGGCCTCAAGCCGTCGAAGGCCGCATCCGTCGCCACACGCTACACGCTGACCCGAATCGGCGCCGGCGACCTGACCGGCGCTTTCACCGCCACGGGCGCAACCTACGAAGATGACTCCCGCAAGTGGATCGTCGTCGACTCCCTCCGTCCCACCACTGCCGCCGATACCAAGCCGCGCCCGTGACGATCGCACAACAACCCACACCGACCCCTCCGCCGTCGGATCCTCCCAATGAAAAACCGGCGGCGCGAATCCGTTTCGCGCCGCCGGTAGGAAAACCACATCCGTCTACATCGTCACGCGCCTTCCGGCGCGGTCATCCACCATTCACGCCGCGGTCGAGTTCCGCGTCGCCGGCGTTCCAGCCGCCTTCCGCGCCTGGGCCTTGCGGATCCGTCGGGTGCGCCCGACCGTCTGCTGCTCGAAACTGGCGCGTTTGCTCGGGTTGTCGTTAGCCACTTCCACCGCCGTCTGCGCATCGGGGGCGAACAGGTCGGCGCCGATCTCCTCGGCCAGTCCTTCGGCACGCTTGTAGATCCCGCCGCAGCACATCACCTGCATGTCCGGGCAGCTATTCACTTCCCGCAGGTAATCGATCAGCTTCCGCACAGCCGGGACGGTGCTGGGCAAAGTCCCATACATGATGAGCAGGTCGGGCCGGTGCTCGCCGATCAGCTTCAACACTTCGTCATTCGGCACGCCGCCACCGCCGAAGCGAACCGTCCAGCCATCGGATTCGAACAGGTCGGCACAGAGCTGTCCGCCTAGTTCTTCGGGCTCGTCGTCGCCGCAGAAGATCGTCACCTTACGACCATTCGACTTGCCGCGCGGAAGCTTGGCCGCCAGTTGATCGGTCAGCGTGCGATTCAGCCGGGTGGCGAGGTTCAGCGTGGATTGGCTGATGCGATCTTCGCGATAAAGCGTCTGAACAAGCTCCATCGTGGGCCAAATGAGCTTGACCAGCAGGTCATACTCCGAGATGCCGCGATTAACCGCCTGTTCAATGCACGCCCGGCAGGCGTTGCGATCACCGGTGAGAAGGGGCTCCAAATACTGTTGCGAAAGAGAGTTAGTGACTGACTTGGACATGGGACGGGTTCTCCGGTCGAGGTGACGGGCCACCGAACTGTTCCAGCTCCGGCGACCAGCCTGACTTAACACTCGGAGGCCTCCCTGCCGTCCGTTCTACACGTGTCGTGTTAATCTGGGTAACTACGACAAGAGAAGTATCGGAGAACCGATTCTAACTTCATTACCTATTTTAACATTCTATCGTCCGCGAGGGGCTTGTGGCACAAGTTGACACAAGGGGCACGGCAAAGGTAATGTTTGAATATGGCAGGTCGCAGCACACTAAACGTCTCACTCACCCGGGAACTGGAGCGATTTGTGGAAGAGCGTGTTGCATCGGGTCTTTACCAAACCGCAAGTGAAGTAGTTCGGGATGCGCTTCGCTTGCTGGAGGAGCAGGAGGCTGCTCGTCAGACCGCGCTTGAGGAATTGCGCCGGCATGTCGCCGTCGGCATTGAGCAAGCCGATCGTGGCGAGTTTCTCGATGGCGACGATGTATTCGAAGAGCTTAAGCGCCTGAGTGCCCAGCGGCGGCGCGAGGCGAAATGAGCAAGTTCGTCCTAACCGCTCAGGCTCGCCTCGACGTGCTGAATATCTGGAACTACATCGCCGAGGACAACATTGACGCTGCGGACAAACTCCGCGACGAGTTTTACGATGCGTTTAACGGTTTGGCCGACATGCCCGGCAAGGGACATATTCGCGACGAGATCGCAGACGCACGGCATCGCGTCTGGAGCGTTCACTCCTACTTGATCATTTATCGACCGGAAACTCGCCCACTGCAGATCGTCTCGGTAGTACACGGCGCGCGAGACCTCCGCGCGCTTTTCGGTCCGGACGTCTGACCAAGCCGGAAGTCACACCTTCTCCAACTTCGTCACCCGTCCCACGTCCACCCACTCCGACACGTAAATGCTCCCATCCGCATCGAAGGCCGCATCGTGGGGGCAGATGAACTTCCCCGCCTTGAACTGCTCCCGCCCCTTGGTCCGCAACGCCCGCACCTCCGCATGCGTCGTATACCCGTCGCCAAGCTGCGCGACGACCCGGTTCTCCTCGTCGATCAGCGTCACCACCGCATCCAGATCGGGGATGACGACCAGGTTCTCGCGCCGATCAAAATGCCGCGGCGAACGAACGGTGGTCGGCAAAATGCTGTGATGTTCGCAATCCAGATTAAACGCGTGCAACCGCCCCGGCTTCTGCCCCTTCGGATCATTCTCCGCCACCACCACCAGCGGTTCCTTCCCGCGCACGTCAACGTAAAGCCCGTGCGGATGAATCGTCGCCCCCTTCCCCTCGCCCGGGCCGCCGAACGTCCGCTTGTAGTTCCCATCCTTGTCCAGGTGATGGATGAACCACGACCCATACCCATCCGCAAAATAAACATCCCCATTCGGCGCAACCGCGACATTCGTAGGCGTGTACTTCAACTCCTTCCGCCCCTCATAAAACGGCGGCTTGGCCACATGCCAGATCACCTTCCCCTCCAGCGTCGTCTTGAAAAGCCCCCGCGCCATATCCGTGATGTAAAGGAGCTCTTTCCCCTCTTCAACGATCAGGTCAAACCCATGCGCGGTGCCGAAATATTCCGCCCCCCATGAGCGGAGAAACTTCCCCGAACGATCAAACACGACAACCGTATCCTTGCTAGGCGAATTTTTCCGCGAAGTGTGCAGCACGTAAACATTCCCCGCCTTGTCCACCGCCACCCCATGCGTCAGACCATAAATGATTGAATCCGGAAGCGCCCCCCAATCATGCAGACACCGATACCGATGCTCCCCCTCCCCCAAAATGATCGGCCCCGCCACCGCATCCGCCCCCCGCGCCCCGCGCGAGCACACCGCCGCCGTCATCCCCGCCGCCACGCCCGACACGAATCCCCGCCGCGAAATTCGACTCTCATCCAACATGACGTTCCTCCCGAAAACTCGCCACCATCCTACCGCAATTCAGTGGCGCGGACATTCCTGTCTGCGTCGGTCCGGCAATTCTTCTGCCCGTATCATGGGCGTCTCGCCCGTGCGAGAAGCGTCGGAGATACAGAGACTGCAGTTATCCGAACTTACCAGGCAAATCAGCACGGGCGGGACGACCGTGATACGTCGATGCCAATTTACGGACGGACTCATTCCGTCTGCCACGGGCGGTTGAGCGAGGCCACCCCCGGGCCCCCAACCCGCCCATTTTTCAAGCATTCTTGCGATAACCTGAATCTTGCCGATACGTCGCACAAGAGGACAATCCCCTTGCCCGATCGAGCGGACGCTATTTCGCGCCGCGATTGGGATCACGCACCACCACCGATATTCCAGAGGAGTGACCATGTTCCAACGAGCCACGATGGGCGCCCTTTTAGCTTTGCTCTGCATATCTGTTTCCACCAGAGCCTTCGCCGACGCCACGCCCCCGCAGGCCAAACCCTTCACCGATTTTCTGCAGTCAATCAAGGCTGGCGACGCGGAGCAATTTCGCGACTGTCAATCCAAATCCACTCGAGAGAGCAACCAACCCTGGCCCGAGAAACTGAAGCAGGCTAAGAGCAGTTTGGCCGGCCGCTACGGCGACTACGACATCTCCAAGTTCACCTATACCTTTGCCGGCGAGGAGTCGCAGGGCGACCTGACCGTTACTTATCCCGGCCACGATCCGATTAAATTGAAAGTCGTCAAAGAAGGCGACAACTGGAAACTAGCCTCGCACTAGACGATCGGCAGCAGGAGGTTCGATATGCGCCGTATCCTCATCGCGAGCGCCCTCGTCGCCTGCCTAACGCTCGTCTCGTCCGCCGGCGCCGCCGACCGGCCCGCGCCACCGCGGTACCACATCGACGGCACGACGATCGTCTTCGCCCAGGACGCCGACGACGCCGACCTGGCCGTCCTCGACCTCCATCCCGAGTTGACCGCCGTCGCCATCCCGGGCGCCCGAGGCTGGAGCGGGCCTGACCCGCGCTCGGCGCCGCTGCCGATCACCGACGCGGGGTTCGCGCACCTCGCCCGGTGCGGGAAGCTCCAAGAGCTTTACCTCAGCGGCATGCAGCCGCTCCGCGTCACGGACGACGGTCTGAAGTCGCTCGCAGGCCTGGCCCAACTCAAGGTCTTTCACGCCGGCGCGACCCCGTTCACCGACGCGGCGATCGCCCACCTCGCGCCGCTGGAAAACATGGAAGAGCTGTGGCTCGACTTCAACGATCGCCTGGGCGACGCCTCGATGGCCGCCATCGCCAAGCTGACGAAGCTGCGCGTCCTTCGTTTCCACGGCGCGCGCGGGATCACCGACGCGGGCATCGCGGCGATCCGCGAGTTGCGCCAACTGGAAGACCTGCAGCTCGGCTACGCCAACCTCACCGACACGGGCATGGCGACGATCGGCGGCTTCGCGAAACTCAAGACGCTGGACCTTCAGAACACGCAGGTCACCGACGTGGGGATGGCCAACCTTCGAGCGTTGGAAAAGCTCACTTGGATCTGTTTGCGCGGGGATAGAAAAGTGACCAGTGCCGGGCTGCGGCACCTGGCGGACCACGCCGGCCTGCAGTGGCTGATCGCAGACCAAACGGCCGTCGATGACGCCGGGCTGGCGCACCTCCGTAAACTCGCCAAGCTGGAGTCGCTTTACCTGGACGACACCGCGGTCACCGACGCAGGCCTGCCCCGCCTGCTCCACCTCCAGGGCCTGAAGCGCCTGCACCTGAGCGGGACGCGCGTGACCGACGGCGGGATCCAGCAACTGGCGGCCCTGAAGGCGCTGGAGCAGGTCGAGTTCAACGGCACCGCCGTCACGCCGGCCGGCTTCGCTAGCCTCGCTGCCCACGTCCAGAACTTGCAGTGGACGAACCGCGTCGGCCGGTAATGCAGCGGGCACGCGATATCCGCGTCGTTCGCCGACCAGCAGCGGCTGCGCACGTCGGGTGAGATGGCGGCCCGCCCGCCCCGCCGTCTTCTTCTTTCGGTAACCCCTTTCTGTCATTCCCCTCCTTCCCGGATCGCGCGCCCGTAAGGGCAGCACGCTTGAAAAGACCATTCAAGAGTCACAACGCCCCCCATACGCCGCGCATACGTCAAGGAAAAGATTGCCGATACCGCCGCCCAAGACGACAATGCCCTAAGGCCGAATAAGCGGATGCTATTCTGCGCGGCCGGTCAGATTAATCACTAGTTAGTCGGCGGAGCAACCGGCGTGCGAAAGTCGCTTGAGGAATCATGGCAGGCGGTGGAGGCGATGGGCCACGATATGCCGCGGCTTCCGGACGGCACGCCGCATCTGCCATCGCGTGTGCCGAACTTCGACGACGAAGAGCCGGTGAACATCGCGTTCTTCCGCACGATGTGGGAAGACGCGGACCTGTCCGGCTTCACGCTCCCCAGGATGTACTTTGCTCGCTCCGGCTTCGAGCGCGTGAACTTCGGCACGTCCGAGTTGGCCGAGTCGCGCATGTGCTGGAATGACTTCATCCACTGCGACTTTTCGAACGCCGATCTGGCTCGATGCGATATGCGGGCGTCGAACTTTGACGGCTGCGTATTTCGCGGTGCGGACTTGTCGGGCGCGGACCTACGCCGGAGTAACTTCGACGCGTGCATCTTCGAAGGCGCGAAGATGGCCGGTGCGATCGTGCACAAGCGATCGGCAGACGACGACTTGATTCCGCTTCTATCGAAGTCGCAGCTTGAGGAGATTCGCTGGGTCAGTGAAGAGGGTGAAGAGCCGCCGGGAGGTTAGCGGCGGTCCGGCCGCCGACTAACCACGCACTGCAACGGACCGACCGGGCGCAGCGGTCCTTGTGATTCCAACGCGGCTCGGCGTCCGGCCGGCCGTTAAATACTGATCCGTTATACCGACTTGTGGATCTCCCAACTCAACCTCGATCTCGTCGCGTGCACGTTGACGTGCGTGGTGACCGCCAATCCCGATGCGCCGGCTCTGGCCTTTCGCGTCGAGTTCCAGCACGTCGGGAAAGTAAGCGTCGATCGATACCACGACCCGGACGGCGACACGTTTGGGGACTTCGAAAGATTCCACATGCGGCCGATTGAAGGTACTGGGCGTGCGGTCTTCGAGACCAACAGCGGCGACGCGGTGCTGACGTTCGAAGCGTCAGCCGATCCGTTCATTGTTCCGATCACCGTCCACCCGGCGCCGTCCGAAGTCTTTGAACGCGGCGGCCCGGCGTCGGTATAACCACACGCTGCAATGGTCCGGCCCCGCGTTGAGCGATTTGGTAAAGTGAGAGTCGGTCGGCGCTGCCCCGGCCATTGAACGTTGGTCCGTTATACCTCGCCATGACACCTGAACAGTTCGTGCAACTTGCGAAGAACGAACGGGATCAGTTCTTGGCGATGTGCTTCGACTCACCACCGCAAACGGTGACGGCCACGAAGATCGCCGCGATGAATCTCTCGCCGGAGCAGCAGCGTTTGCTCCGCGACGGCATCGCGTCGCTCTTGACGGACGTCTTTTACACGTGGCTCCTCGCGCTGGATGGATGTGCTTCGTTCGGTGGCCAGCAGCGCGATTACGTGTTGAAAGACGAGGACGGCTCACTTCTGACGGATTGCGACAAGATTGAATGCGCCGCCTATGAAGCGCTCCACGGCGACGCGGTGGGCGAGGTATAACCCGCCGCTGGAGCGGACCGCGGCGGCGGTAGATTTCACTGGCGGCCGAACGTCGCGCGTGCGCCGCCGCGGCCGCTCAACGGCATTACGTTACCCACTTGCCACCCCTCCCCTGTTGCCTCAACGGAAATCCGCAAATATCCCCCGGAATTTGTTTGACATTTACCTAACAAATACCGAAAATATCCGACTGGCCAAACGAAGGGAAAACGTGGGGACAACCGCTTCTCACACACACCAACACCCAGTTAGCGCGTGGACCGAAGGTGCCCATTCCCGCCACCCCTCAACAAACCCCGGTGCAACCCCCATTCACCCCCACTTTCCTCTCCCCAAACCCGCGATTAACCCGCGAAAACCCCCGAAAAACCCTCACTTTCCCCTTCAAAAATTACCTTCAAAAATATCTCTAACCAACGCCAAAGGAGGCACTTATGTCCAAACCAGAAGATAAAACCGAAGCCCAGGCACTTTTTCTCCGCGCCTTCCGCGAAAACCCCAGCGGTCCAGCCGCTGAAAAATGGCCCACCCCCGGCACCTTCCGGCGCTGGCTCAAAAAATCCTCCTTCCGCAACGATCTCGCCGCCATCCGCGACGCCCTCCGCTTCCAGGCCGACCTCCACGTCGCCACCGCCGCCGCCCAAGCCGCCAAATCCCTCCAGTCCAGCCTCGGCCCCGGCCCGCTCGGCCCCGACGCCGCCGCCGCCCTCACCACCCAGCTCAAAGCCATCACCGACCTCCTCCGCCTCGCCCACCTCCGCCAGCGCTTCCCCGCCGACGCCGACCCTGCCCACACCAATTCCGGCTCCGCCAGCGCCGCCGACCCCCATGCAAGCGATGACGAGCACGGCACCCCCACCGACCTCTCCCCCGCCGAAAAAGCCCTCAATCGCTCCGCCAACAACGTCCTCGCCCAAGTCGCCCAGCGTGTCGATGCCGATCCCAAGCGCGGCTGGACCGCCATCCTCGATGATCCCCACCGCCTCAAATGCTACATGTCCCTCGCCGCCCGCTCGTGTACCGACTACGACCCCTTCCTCGTCTCCTTTCCAGACGTCCTCCAGCGCA
>JAQGHM010000241.1 GCA_028291615.1 Phycisphaerales bacterium
TCCTGAGGGAGTTTCAACGACCGAAGGATCTGCGCGGAAGTCAAGTGGCCTCTACTGCCGGCCAGGCCCTTCGGAGTACCTCAGGATGACCTCGTTGGTCTACGCGTTGAAGATCGAATCCACGGACAGGAAGGTGTCCTTGTAGTCGCGCGGGGCGCGGTCAGCGCCGGGGCCGCCGTTGAGGGTGTCGGCGCCACCGCCGCCGATGAGGAGGTCGTTGCCGCCGTTGCCCAGGAGGAGGTCGTTGCCGCCGCCGCCCAGGAGGGTGTCGTTGCCGCCCGTGCCCGAGAGGGTGTCGTTGCCGATGCCGCCGTCGATCGTGGCAGCGAGGATGCCGGCCGCGACAACGACCGAGTCGTCTCCTGCCATCGCCGAGACGTTGATCCGCCGCACCGATTTGTAGTTGAACAGATAAGTTCCCGCATTGAGCTTGACGACCAGCGACGCGCCGGAGAGGCGGAGGTCAATCAGGTCATTACCGGCCGTGCCGTTGACGAGCAGCGTGCCCGTGGAAGTCATGATAACGGGCGGCGCATTGAGGCTCAGCGCCCCCACGCGGATCGCGGCGAGGGCGTTGCCGTTCGTGTCGCGGACCTGGTTGGCCTGAAGATTGAGCGTGTACTGGCCGTTGTCGCTCGAGTCGAAGAAGCCGCCAGGCGCGCTGAAGCGATAGGTCGCGGTGCGGCTCGGTCCGTTTTGCGCAGCGTCAACCGACACGAGCTGCGCGAGGGTGGAGAAACCGTTGGGCCCGTCAATGCGGACGTCGCCGGTGGAGAGGCTGGCGGCGTCGATGGAGGCGGCGTCGCTGTAGGTGATCGAAAAGGTCTGCGTCATCGCCGCCGGCGCGATGGCCGCCGCGGGCGCGAGCCGGGCGGTGGGGGGCGCGACGTCGGCTTTGAAGATCGACCGTGGGAAATCGCGCTTCACGTTGTCGCCGGCGATAATGACGTTGCCCAGGCTCGCCAGACCTTTCAGCCCGTCGCCCGAGGCAGTCACGGTGTAAGTTCCCGACGGCAATTGCACCTGGTAACCGCCTGCGGCGCCGCTGGAGATGGTAAACGTGCCCGCCTTGCTGCTGGCGACGATGGTCGCATTGGCGATGCCCTCGCCGGGCGTGTAGGCGTTGTCGCGGTTCTTGTCTTCGAAGACCACGCCGAGCAGGAACGGGCGCTGGTCGCGACGCGCGCCAAAATCCTGCGTCACCAGCAGCGGGCCGACGGTTTTACCGGGCTTGGTATCGATGATCGACAGCCCGACCTCGTTGAACACGCCTGCCATCAAGTTGTCGCGGTGACCAGCGGGCGATTGCAGGCCGTGCGGGCCATCGCCCCAATCGACGGCGAAACCGGCATGCGCGTGCTCGACGGAATTTGTAAAGGCGAAGACGTTCTCGCCAACGAACGAGGCGTTCTGGTAGCCGGCCGACTGCGCCCGCGCGAGCAGCGGAGCTTCGCCGGGCAACTGGTGCGACTGGCGGTCGAACGCGAGCATCTGCTGGGAGTGGGCCAGTGCGGATTTGGCGAGCGCGTCGTTCCAGGCAAGCGGCGCAACAGGCGTAAGACCGGCCCAGTCCTTTGCAAGCTGCGCGCGGTCCACGTGAAAAAAGGCAAGCGCGTTCTGAACATCGGGATCGGTCGATTTGAGGATCAGCGGCAGCTCGGCGGCGGGGTGCAATCGCAGGCGGTTGATCAATTCCAGCATCTGCTGCTCGCGCGGACTGGGTCCGGAGAGCAGGGTTCGTGACTCCAGCAGCTCAATAGCGGTTCGGCGGACAGTGGTTAACAGCATGCGCGGCGACTCCGGGCTTCGTCCTCTAGTGTAGCTGGCGCAATGGATAAGTGCGCCCTCCATGGCATTGACCGGCGTCGATCATACGAAGCATACCCCCGCGGGATCGATCATCAATCTGAAGAAACAGTTATTCGACATAAAAAGGCACGGGCAAGTCCTGAAAGGGACTCGCCCGTACTACCCGGGGCCGAGAAGCCCGGGCTGTTAAATCCACGTTTAGCCGGCCCGCTTGCGGGCCGTTTTCCTCACTTAAACCCGCGTCGGGGTGCGAAGTGCATCAAGTATCGACCGCTTCTCGCTTTCGGCTCCAGCAGCCGCGGCTGGACCACCGCCGCCTAACAGCGATTCAACGTAAGCTTGCGTCTTTTCCTGCTTTGGATAGCGAATTTCGCGATATCCGCTCACCTGCTCGGGGCACTTCAAAACTTCCAGCGCCTGGGCGTACGTCTCATCAGCCTCAAGCTTAACCCGGTCAAGCAGCCCGACGTACCAATCGCGGAAAGCGACCTCGCGCTTGTGCCAGCCGGGGATTCGCCGCCACCATTTCATCTTGCTGACGAGCTTGAGCTGCCAGTCGGTGGTGCTGATGCGGAAGCGCACCCGCCAGGTGCCGATGTTGAACTCGGGATTGGTGTGGTGGCGGTAGACGATGCGGTCGCCGTTGGATTCGTCCACGCCGTATTTGGCGATGTCGCGCACCTTCTTCTCGTAGCGGGTCAGCAGGTAAGCGACATACGGCTCGTCCTTGATCAGCATCACCTTGGCGAGGTTCCAGATGGCAGCGGCGGTGACGGCAAATTTACGGGCAGCGGAATCGCGATGGTAGATACCCTGGATGAGCTTCACGTATCGCCGCGCCAGCTTGTGGTCGTCGTACTGCATCAGGTCGTAGATGCGCAGCGCGAGGTCGTACTTGAGCTCCTCGGGCAGCGTCTTCATGTGCTTGATCGCGCCGTGCACGAGCTGCTCGTAGCGGGCCGACCAGCCGCGGCCGAAGAGGCGCGTCTTACGGAGGATGCGGGTTTTGGAGGTGACCAGGTGCTCCCAGGTGGAAGCTTCAGGCCGATTCGGTAGCGCCCGCGGCTCGAGCGCCAGCTTGCGTCCGATGTTGAAGGCCTTGAGGTTCTTGCGGTGGTCGCGGCGGATGGTGTCCTTGATCGCCCAGGCGATGCTGTGGGCACTGACCGGGATCAGGCCAAGCTGATAGGCGACACCGAGCATCATGATGTTGACGTACTGCTTGGAACCGAGGCGCTCTTCGCAGAGCTTGGAGAGATTCTTGGCGTAGGAATGTTCTTCACGGCTGTGGGTGAAGATTTCGTCCTTGAGCTTCTCAGGTTCGAAGTCGGACTTGCCCAGAAGCGTGTAAACGGTCGGCTGCTTGTGCAGGTTGACGACCGAGCAGGTGCGTTCCTTCGTGGCCACGCGGAATTGCTCGCGCGGGTCAATCGCGCGGACGCCTTCGAGGACGTCGATGGCGAGGAGAAGATCCGCGCGGCCATAAGGAATGTGCCCCGTTGTGGGATATATCACACCTGACTCAGCGGGGCGGTCACCCTCGGGATCAGTAATGAAAGTGATCTGCGAATAGACACCGCCGTTGCGAATGGCGAGGCCTTTCTTGTCGGCGAAGATGACGCGGTAGCCTTGCTTGTGACCCGCGCGGACCAGAATGGCGCCGACGACGCCAATGCCCATGCCGCCTACGCCCGCCATGTGGACGCGCCAGGCTTCGCCGGGCTTCTCCATCGCGTGCACCTGCGCCGGGTCGGGAAGCTTGTCCAGCGCCATGTGCGGCAGGAGGTAGCGGCGGCGCTTCTTGCGGACGATCGTGACCTGCTCGAAACTCGGGCAGGGCTTCACATCTACGCCGGCCTCATTGGTCACGCGGACGCGCTCGCAGGCGCCGTCGTTGACGCACCAGGTCAGGTCGGTGTCGATCTTTCGGCCGTAATCGGTATCGACCGTCGTCAGGCCGGGGCAGGCGGTCTGCGTGGTGCATTCCAGGCAGTTCTCGCACACCTCGGTCGTCACGTTCATGTGCACTTTTTTCGGGAGATAGCCCTTTTCCTTGATGACCTTGCGCTCGGCCTTAGCCTGCGTGCGGTGATAGGTAATGCCGCATTCCTTGTCGGCCATCAGGATCTTCACGCCGTCGGACAGGATCGTTTTCTCGAGCACGTTGCGCCAGGCGCCGCGGTCGGCGGGGGACATTTTGACGATCGTGACCGGGGCGGTGCCAGCCATGCCGCGCACGATCTGCTCGATATCCTGGATGTAGTGCTTGTTGCCAAACGCGTCTTCTTCCTGGCCGGCATGGTCCTGGTGGCCCGTCATCGCGGTGGTCTTGTTTTCCAGGATGATGAAGGTGATGTCCTGGTTGGCCTTGATCGCGTTGGAGATGGCGATTTGCCCGGAGTGGAAGAACGTGCCGTCCCCCATGAAGACGATCTGCTTATTGGTGATGAACGGGTCGATGCCGCTCCCCGTGCCGCCGCCCAGACCCATGCCGCTGTAGTTGTGCATGAGCTGTTCGGTCGGCGCGAACATGAGCATCGTGTAACAGCCGGTGTCACCGTGGGCGACCATGTCCACCGGCCCCATGCCATGCTCGCGAAGCATGTAGTCCTTGTCCGCGAAATTCTGTCGTACTTCGAGCAGCGCCGCGGATGAATCGCGGTGCGGACACCCCGGGCAGAAGGTGGGCGTGCGAGCAACGATGTCGCTTTGCGCGATCACCGTCAACTTGGGCTTGGACGCCCGGCGGAGAAGTTCCATCTCCGCGCTAAGCCGACCATTGCGCAACTCGGGCGGGATCTCGTCGGTCGCCTTGATGAGCGGGATGAGAATCTGCGCCAGCACCGAAGGATACAAACCGCGCGTCGCCGGAATGCCTTCGAGCTTCTTGCCGTCGGCGGTGACGGGGAAAGTCTTGCCGAATAGCCTACCCGCGATAGATGACGCTTCTTCGTGAGGCAAAACGCTGAACATCGAATCGCGAATGTTCTTTTCCAGGAATGAGCGCCTTTCCTCAATAACGATCATGTTCTTACAGAGTGTGGCGAATTCCGAAACGAGCTGAACGTCAACCGGGTAGCTCATCCCCATGCGCAGGATCGGGAAGACGCCGGTGAGGCCGATGTCGGCGAGCACGTGCTGCAGGTATGGGCCGGCCATGCCGGTGACGATGAAGCCGATGGGCGCGACGCCCGTGCCACCTGTAGATGTGGGAATGATCCGATTAATTCCCAACTCCCGCGCCTTGGCCATCGTCCGTGCGAAGCGGTCGGGGATCTTCAACTCTTCCTGCCATGTCCGCGGCGGGAGCAGGACCTTGTTCAGATCGATCTGCGGGGTTTCAAGCGCGACGCGCTGTTTCGTGTTCAGCGTCGGCCACTGGTTTGGCCGACACTCAGCGGTCCCGCCGCCATCCGCCTGCGCCGTCGTGACGATGTAGCCGATGTAAAGCCCGGCGGTCCGCGACAGCTTGAACGACAGGTCGATCCAATCCTTCAATTCCTGCGGCGTCCCCGGTTCAACCACCGGCATCCGCAGGTGTTCGAACAGGAAGCGCGAGTCAGCCGGTACCTGCGTCGAATCGCACCACGGGTCTTCCCCGGAGATCAGCACCGCGCCGCCTTCGGGATGCGCACCGGCAAGGTTGCCCAGCGCCAGCGCGTCGGATGCGACATGTACGCCGACCGATTTCATCGCCGCGATGCCGCGGCAAGGGGCCATCTGTGAGCCGTTAAGCGCAGCGACGCCCAGGGCTTCGTTATTTGCCTGGAACGCGCGGACGCCATGCTCTTTGAGCAGGGGGGTGAGATCGCCGAAGATGTCGAAGAAGCCGGCGACGGGCGAGCCGGGATAGCCGGTCAGGAGATGCACCCCGCCCTCGCATTCGAGGGCGCCTTTGACGAGCAGTTCGTTGCCGGTGAAGACTTCGCGGCCGGACTCGGCCAGAAAGCGCGGATCGATAGCCATAATTGCAGTCTGTCCTTCAGCGGAGGACCCAGAGACAAGCTCAGGATCGGAACGTGGCTTACGGCCCAAAGGTAAAACCAGGCCGCAGGAGACGTCCTAAGCACCGCCGGTAAGAGACTCTTGATCGAATCGGGCACGGCCGGGACCATCCCGCCGCTTCGAGGCCGACTCAACCGTTCCGTTCGCCCCATGAGAAAGGGGGACGGACGGGCAATTGTCGGGGCGTCTGCGGTAAATGCAACACTAACTAAAAGAAATTTCGCATGACCCCCACAAGTGCAGTGGCGTCATACATTTGCGGCCGGTAGTGCGGCGGCCGTTGCCGGGTCGTGGTTCGGAAGCAGCCGTCTTTTGAAGAGGAGAAGGCTCGCCAATCCCGCCGCAAAACTTGCCCCGATACCCACCACCCACGGCAGAGCCCACTGAGCCTGATCTTTTCTGCATGCATCAAGGTAGTCGCGCAGGTTCTGATCGTGGCTTTGGTGCGACGCGTCCCCTTTCCATGTCCAGACGTTGCGATGGTTGCACCCCGGCGCAATGACGAGCCGCTTCATGGATGCCGGAGACGCGCTGGCATCGAGAATCGCGCGCTGGTTCTCTGGCGTGAAAGAATCAAATTCGCCAGACATGATCCAGATTTGCAGGTCGTTGCGCTTTGCGACCGCTGCGGGGATGTCAACGGCCTCAAGCATCTCGCGATAGCCGCGGCTCCAGGTAAACGGGGACGGCAAGATGTCAATGTGCAGGCGGGAAGAGGGTAACTGCCGGCTGGCGAGGTAGGCATTCTTGAACGGGCTGACCGCGAAGACGCCGCTGATGCGGGGGTCCATGCTCGCCCAGCGGAGGCCGGTCGCCGCGCCGAGACTTCGACCGAAGATGACGTACGGCTTGGCGAGGCCGCGCGCCTCGGCATGATCCACGGCGGCTTTGACGTCCCAGATTTCGTAATAACCCAGCGTTGAGAGGTGCGCCGTCTTCGTCGATTCGCCGTGCTCGCGGAAGTCGAACATGACGACGTTCCAGTTCTCGCGGTCGCGCAGCCACTCCCACCCGACCATGATCTCCTTACTGTTGTTGTAGCCGTGGAGGAAGAAGATCGTTCCCTTCGCGTGGCCGGCCGCGGGAAGAACCCAGCCGGCGATCTCGGCTTGGGGAATGTTGTCGGTCTTCACGCGGAAGGACTCGTATGAACCGGTGGGCGGGCGCGCGGATGCTGGGTTGGATGCGACCAACGCCAACAGCGCGAATGCGATTAGGTTGCTAAACCGAGTAGACCGCCGCATGATCGGGATCCTCCTGACCGCAGGCATGTTATCGCCTGCTTACATAATTGTGCAAGCATCATCCCGGAGATGTCATGCGAAAATTCTGGATCGTCCCGTGCGTACTTTTCGTCGCAGTTGTCGGCGCGCGGGCGGATGAGGCGAGTCTCGCTAAGCTGCCCCCCGATCAACCGCTGTCGCGCATCGCGTTCGGCGCTTGTCACAAGCTCGATCGTCCGCTGACGGTCTGGGACGTGATCCTGGCGCAGAAGCCGCAGGTCTTCATCTTCCTCGGCGACACGATTTACAAAGATACGGTGGACATGAATGAGAAGCGGGCGGAGTTTGCCAAACTCGGCGCTGTCCCGGGCTTCGCACGCTTTCGACAGGCGGTGCCAGTCGTCGCGACATGGGATGACCACGACTACGGCGAAAACGATGGCGGGGCTGATTATCCCAAGCGCGAAGAATCGCGCGAGATCTTCCTCGATTTCTTCGGCGAGCCGAAGGATTCGCCCCGCCGCAAGCACCCTGGCGTCTACACGTCCTACGTCGTCGGCCCCGAAGGCAAGCGCACGCAGATCATCCTGCTCGATACGCGTTACTTCCGCACGCCGCTAAATCGCGATGCGGGCGGCGGCTACCACCCGCAGCGCGATAAGGCCGCCACCATGCTCGGGGACGAACAGTGGCGATGGTTCGCCGAGCAATTGCGCATCCCGGCGGAAGTGCGTCTGATCGTCTCCAGCATCCAGGTCGAGCACGAAGATCAGCCCTACGAAAAGTGGCTGAACATGCCGGCCGAGCGCGACAAACTCTTCAAGACAATCGCCGACAGCAAGGCCACCGGCGTGATCTTCATCTCCGGCGACCGCCATCACGGCGAGATCTCGTCCATGGACATCGGCGCCGGTTACCGGGTGACCGACATCACCTCTAGCGGCCTGAATTGCTCCTATGAGCCGAACGATGAACCCAACCGCCATCGCGAAGGCCGGATTCTCTGGGCCGACAATTTCGGCGGCGTGCGGATCGATTGGGACGCCGCCGATCCCACGATCGACCTCGAAGTGCACGCGAGCGATGATGGCAGCGTCGCGGTGACCAAGCGCATGAAGTTGAGCCAACTCCAGCCGGCGACCTCCGCCATGCCGCCGAAGTAGCGCCCGATGGTCCACCACACTTTAAACGGCGGCCCGGCGCGGCCCCCCTGACTGCAACTTCTCCAGATGTTCCCGCGCTGCGTTGAGCAGTTCTTGATCCGACACGTCCCCGATCTCGCCCGGAACATTGTCCCCCGCCCACGTTGCGACATTTGAAACGAGTTGTCCGAAACGCCACTGTGGGTAGTGCTTCCAGAGTTCCATCAGGGCATCTGACAAATCCTGTCGTTCGTTGGGCATTGGTTACCTCTCACTGACGCGGGGCATTGCGGAAAGGATCATCCTAGGCCGCCATTCGATCACCACGACCGGCACCTTGGTTCCGGGCGGCGCAAATCGATGCACGCGCGTCGCTCGGGTTACGCCATCGTTGATCATCATCTCACCGTCCGCACCCTCCGTGACTTCGAGCGGCAGCATGCCAACAATCGATTCGCCGAAACGCCGGTACTGCTCCGCAAGCTTAAACGGATCTGCGCCAGTCTTCCGGCTGGGGGGCAGACGAAGCAGCCCCGGTTCGACCCATTGCATTGCCGTTCCCACCCTTCGTCTCAGCGCAACCGCGAATCGCTATTACTGATCCCGCGCAACGCCAGGTTCAGCGCATCCACGTTGCTCGCGAGGCGCTTGGCTTCGCCGACGTCGATGATCTGTTTCTGGAATAGCTCGGTCAGGTGCTGGTCGAAGCTCTGGCTGCCGGATTCGCGGTTGCCGACGGCGCCTTTCAACTTCTCGAATTCGCCGTCGAGGATGTACTTGCGCACCAGCGGCGTGGCCATCATGATCTCGATGACCGGTACACGCCCCTTGCCCTCACGCTTCTTCGCCAGACGCTGACAGATGACCGCGTTCAGGTTCAGGCCAAGCTGCGTCTGCTGCAGGTCCTTCTGTCCTTCGTCGAACAGCGAGACCATACGCTCGATCGTCATCGGCGCGTTCGTGGCATGCACGGTGGTGAAGACAAGGTGCCCCGTATCCGCAGCCCGCAGCGCCGTCGAAAGCGAAAAGCTGTCGCGAATTTCCCCGATCAGGATCGTATCCGGGTCCTGGCGCATCATGGCGCGCAGGGCGTATTCGTACGATTCGCTATCGGTGCCGACCTCGACTTGGCTGACCAGCGACTTCGCGTTCTCGTGCTGGAATTCGATCGGGTCTTCAACGGTGATGATTCGTTCGCTGCGGCTGCGGTTGATCTTGCCGATGATGGCTGCAAGCGACGTCGATTTACCCGAGCCGGTCGTCCCCGAGACGATCACGATCCCGCGGTGGAACTCTGCCAGACTCTCGACCTGCGGCGGAAGATTGAGATCGTCGAAATTCGGGATCTTGGTCACGATTCGCCGCATGACGATCGCGTACTTCTCGCGGCTATGGAACATGTTGGTGCGGAACCGCGCCACGCCGGGCATCGCGTAGGCGATGTCGACCGAACCCTTGTGTTCGAGGATGCCGCGCTTCTCCGACGGCTCGGCTTGAGCATTGATGATCTGGTCGACGTACTCCTTCATCAGCTCGTCCGAAAGCGCCGGCACGTCGAGAAACCGCGCCTTGCCGTCCACCCGGATCATCGGGATCGAACCCGCCTGGAGGTGGATGTCCGAACCGTTGATCTTCACCGCGGTCTTGAGGAAGTCATGCAGCGTCAGGCGGCGCTCCTCGACGTGTATTTCGGGCTGCGGCACGTCCTGGTCATCGACACCTGCGTTCTCAACCACTCTTCCGATATGCGAGCCGGGTACGGACGACATAAACACCTGCCTCTGCGAGGGGTCTTCTTCAAAGAGTAACGACGCGATCATGTTACCCTGCCCCGCCCGCGGGAAGCAACGGATTTCGGCTCGGGAGCACGCGTCATCTATCTCACGCGCCGGGCGTGATTCGCCACATGCCAACATGTTGATGTAAAACAACGATATGCGATGCACGCTCCTGCTGTTCGTCCTAATCATTTCTTCCTCCGCGATAGCACAGCCGCCCGTCTTGCCGACGGGCGCCCATCCACCCGCGCTCGAATTCCCGCACTTCCCGTCGCGGCTGCACGCCTTCATCTGGCGGAATTGGAATCTTGTCGAGACCGATCGCCTCGCCAAAGTGCTCGAGACGTCGGCCGAAAACGTCCGCGCGCTGGCTGCTTCCATGGGGCTGCCCGCCGAGCAACCACCGCCGCCCGCCTACCGCGCACGCCTGTACCTCTCCATCATCCGCCGCAACTGGCACCTGTTGCCGTACGAACAGTTGCTCACGCTGCTTGACATGACGGCTGCGCAGCTCGCTCAGATCCTCCGCGAGGACGATTTCTTCTTCATAAAGCTTGGGCTGCTGAAACCCAACTGTGCAAAGCTTGCTTACGCGGCTCCCGACGATGCGGCCATCGCCCGCGCTGCCGAAATCGCCAAGCTGATCCAGGAACACTTCGCCGACGATCCGAATATCCGCACCGAGCCACCGCTGGCTTTTCTCGAACCGCTTTCCAAGCCCATTCCCGATGCCGCCGTGCGTCCGGCGCGCCCTGACCCAGATCACCCGCGCTTCCTCTACTCCTACTTTGCCGTATTCGGTGATCCGCTCGCCGATCCCACGCTCGATCCTTATCCGGATGCGTTGCTACAGCGTTACGCTGACCTCGGCGTCAACGGTGTCTGGCTGCACGTCGTGCTCCGCGACCTGGCTCCGTCGGCGGAGTTCCCGGAATTTGGCCAAGGCCATGAAAGACGCCTGGCCAACCTCGCGAAGCTCGTCGCCCGCGCCAAGCGCTTCGACATCGGCGTCTACCTCTACATGAACGAGCCGCGCGCGATGCCGGCTGATTTCTTCAAAGGCGAAGGCCGGCACGACATGGCTGGCGTAGTCGAAGGCGACCACACCGCGATGTGCACCTCGCATCCCGCCGTCCGCCGGTGGCTCGCCGATTCGCTGGCGCACGTCTTCACCAGCGTCCCCGACCTCGCGGGCATCTTCACGATCACAGCGTCGGAGAACCTCACGAACTGCGCCTCGCACGGCCACGCCGCCACCTGTTCGCATTGCAAAGATCGCAAACCCGCGGAAATCCTCGCCGAGGTCAATGCTGCCGTTGAGCAGGGTGTCCACCGCGCTGCGCCCAAAGCAAAAACGATCGCCTGGGACTGGGGATGGTCCGACGCGGTCGCCACCGATGTCATCGCGGCGCTACCGGCGTCGATGTGGCTTATGTCCGTCAGCGAATGGTCGCTCCCGCTTAACCGCGGCGGCATCAAGACCGCTGTTGGCGAATACTCGATCTCCGCCGTCGGCCCCGGCCCCCGCGCGAGGAAGCATTGGCAGCTCGCCAGATCCCGCGGCCTCAAGACCCTCGCCAAGGTGCAGGCGAACAACACGTGGGAACTCTCCGCCGTCCCCTACCTCCCCGCATATGACCTGATCGCGCAACATGCCAGTAATCTCGCCTCCACCGGCATCGACGGCGTGATGCTCTCCTGGTCGCTCGGAGGCTATCCATCGCCCAACCTCGAACTCTTTCAGCGCGTCGCCGGCGGACAAGACCCGCAGACCGTCCTCGACGATCTTGCCCAGCGCCAGTTCGGCCCGCAAGGCTCCGCGCACGCGCGCAAAGCCTGGACGCTCTTCAGCCAGGCCTTCCAGGAATTTCCCTACAATGGCTCGGTCAACTACAACGCCCCGCTGCAGGTCGGCCCCGCCAATTTGCTCTTCACCAATCCCACGAAATACCACGCGACGATGGTCGGCATTCCGTATGACGACTTGAACACTTGGCGCGGTCCCTATCCCGCCCATGTCTTCATCGGGCAATTCCAGAAGCTCATCTCCGGCTGGAACACCGGTCTGGCTGAACTGCAAGCCGCCGCCGACAACGCCCCACTGGAAACATCCGCCGCCGCCCACACTGAACTACGCCTAGCCCGCGCGGCCCTCCTCCATTTCGCCAGCGTCACCGATCAATCCAGGTTTGTCCAAACCCGCGACGCGCTCGCCGTTCCAAATCTGTCACCCGAAAAACGGACGGAGCTTCAAACAATGCTCCACCAACTTCTCCAGGACGAATCCGATCGCGCCAAGGAACTCTACCGGTTGCAACGACAGGACTCGCGCATCGGTTTCGAAGCCTCAAATCACTATTACTACCTGCCCCAAGACCTGCAGGAAAAGTTCCTCAATTGTCAGCAGTTGCGGGAGACCATGGGACGCTGACCGCTAACAAGTAGCAGGAAACCCTGAAACGACTCGCCCCCCGGCGCAGCATCCGCCGCCAATCGCAATTGACAACACCTCCCCGACAAATGACAACAGTCAAATGCGATTCCACGCCGCCCTTTCCGAGGATGAATCCACCCCCCACGCCGCCGACGAGCTGATTGCCGCCGCCCGCAGCGCCATTCCCGATCCCGATCTCGGCTTCGTCTTCTTCACCGCCCATCATCTGGCCGAAGCCGATGCGCTGCTCGCAAAACTTTCCGCTGATCTCGACCCCCAGGCCCTGATCGGCTGCAGCGCCGAAGGCGTCATCGGGCCCGACCGTGAGGTCGAACGCGCCCCCGGCATCGCGCTGCTCGTCGCCAAGCTGCCGGGCGTGAACGTCCACCCCTTCCACATCGCCCGCGCCGACTGGCGCGACCTCCTCGCCGACCCGGTCGCTCTCGCCGAGCGCATGGGCGCAGGCGACCAGACCCGCGCCCTCATCGCCCTGGGCGATCCCTTCACCACCCCCACCAACCAACTCCTTCCCATCGTTGATTCATTCGGCGCCGGCGTCCCCGTCATCGGCGGCATGGCCAGCGCCGCCCGCGCACCGGGCGAAAACGTCCTCTTCTACAACGACGCCGCCGTCACCGAAGGACTC
>JAQGHM010000250.1 GCA_028291615.1 Phycisphaerales bacterium
GAAGAGCAAGGCGCGGTTCGTGTATGGCGGCGGGGTGGGGGCGCTGGCGGAGGAGGGTTTTTACGTGACGCCGCACGTGTTTGCGGATGTGCCGCCTGATTCGCCTCTTGCGCAGGAAGAGATCTTCGGGCCGGTGCTGGCGGTGATCCGGGCGAAGAATTTGGACGAGGCGATTACGATCGCGAACGGTGTGAAGTATGCTTTGACAGGCGGGCTGTTTTCGCGGTCGCCGTCGACGATCGAACGGGTGCGGCGGGAGTTTCGGGTGGGGAATTTGTATATCAACCGGAAGATCACCGGGGCGCTTGTGGAGCGGCAGCCGTTCGGCGGGTTTAAGCTGTCGGGCGTGGGAACCAAGGCGGGGGGGCCTGATTATCTGCAGCAGTTTATGTGGCCGCGGACGGTGACGGAGAACACGATGCGGCGGGGTTTCACGCCGCCGGAGGAAGAGGGCGGGGGGATTTGAAGAGTGGTCATCCGCGAATTCACGCGAATGGGCGCGAATAGGAGGAGGGCATGAGGGGATGGTCCTCAGCGGATTCGGTAGAGGTGAACTTCATACCCTTTGAAGGTGTCTTCGAAATGGGTTGCGGCGGGGATGAGGCGGGACTCGGATAGGACTTCGATCTTCTCCGGTGGTTTGGGATTGGTGATCGTGAAAGTGGCCTGAGTTTCTTCGTTGCGCATGGCGACGGCGAAGAGGTAGAGGTTACCGGCGTGGCGCCTGGCGGTGAAGGCAATGGGGACTTCCTTGTTCGATGTCGCGACGGTGACCGCAGTAGGGTCGGCGGCGGCGTTGAGGGCGGGGGCGAGCTCTTTGATCTGAGCGTTGATTTGGCCGACAGCCTTGGCCATTTCCTTGTCGGCCAGCAGGCCGGCTTCGATGAATTTGGGTTTGAACTCGTGGGCGAAGTAGATGAGGCCGCGCGAGCCGTGGATGAGGGACATCCAGACTTCGGCCTTGACCTGCTGCGGGGTCGGCTTGAGTTTCTCGTTGCTGATGCGGGTTGTCTCGATGCAGTTCCAGACGATCTTTTTATCGTCTGACCATTCGCGCAGGCGGGTCACGCCTTTGGGGACGTATTCTAAATGTCCGGCGATTTCGGGCTCGTCGTGCGTGGCGGGGTAGATGTCGAACGAGACGATGTCGGAGCCCTGGATGTACTTCGGATAGTCCTCGAGCTTGCGGCGACGGACGCCTCGGCCGATGTAGTTGTCGTAGGCGACGCCTTGGCCGAGGTTGAGCAGGATGGGGCGCGTGGGGTCGGCTTCTTTGAGCTTCTGATAATCGGCGACGATCTTTTCGGGCGTGATGGGCGGGCCGTACCCTTTGCCGCCGGGGAGGGATTGCGCGTTGTCGGGTTCGTCGCCGTGCATCCAGCCGATGATGGTTTTCTGGTCCTTGAACTCGGGCTTGTAGTGGCAGATGAGGGAGATGTCGTGCTTCTGCAGTTCGGCGAGTTGCTCAACGGTTGGGCTGCGCCAGATGCCGACGTAGGTGTTGATGCCGATGGCTTGATACTGCGCGGCTTTGGCGGGGGATTGCAGCCAGACGGCGATGGGGAAGTAATCGTCCGACTGAGGCGGGCCGTTCTTGAAAGGGGCGTAGGGGGAGTCGGCTTGGGCGCTCAGGGCCAGCATCGAAGCGAGGAGAAAAAGAGGAACCGTGGCGCGGGTGGAGTGGAACATATCAACCAGCTACACTTCGCCCATGCGTTTGATGATGAAGCTGATCGGATTGTTATTGGCGCTGGCGCCCTATGCGCGGGCGGATTTTTCGTTCGTGCACATCACGGATTCGCACGTCTCGGGGAATGACGGCGAGGGCGGCAACGCTGAGAAGGACGCGGCGGGGTTTCGCGAGATCAGCGCGCTGAATCCGAAGCCGGCCTTTGTGGCGCATACCGGGGACGTATGCGAATCGGCGACGCCGCGCGAGTATGCGATCTGGCAGCGGGTGCTCAAGGAGCTGACGATTCCGATTCACGTCGCGCCGGGAAATCACGACGTGCGGTGGAATCCGCTGGGGAAGGAAGGGTATCGCCTGGGAACGGGGCAGCCGCTTTATCAGTCGTGGGATTATGAGAATGTGCACTTCGTGCTGCTCGATCCGACGGTGCTGCTGCAGCATTGGGGGCATTCCAGCAAGGGGGAGCTAGATTGGCTGAAGGCGGATCTGGAGAAGACGGGAACCCAGCGGCCGGTGGTGATCGGGTTTCATCACTGGGTGGGGCGTGACACGGTGCAGGTGGACAACGAGGAGGAACTGCTGGCGCTGGTCGCGCCGTACAACGTGCGACTTTGGTTGCAGGGGCACGGGCACGCCGATCTGGAGTGGAACATCAACGGCGCGCCGGCGGTGATGGCGAAGGGGCTGTACCAGGGATCGTATCACCTGATCGAAGTGACGAAGGATACGATCAAGGTGAAGCGGCGGACGCTGGGCAAGCCGAGCGGCAGCGAGATTCTGCGCGACAAATCAATCCCGGCAACGACGGAGGTCGTCTGGAAAGATCTCTTCACAGTTCCGCTCACGCGACCGGCGGCAGTGAATTGGCATGCGGCGTCGGAGGTTGAGGCGGGCGTGGTACGCATCACGGCTTCGGTGAAAGATCCGGGCATGAAGAAGATCGAATATCAGCTCAACGGCGCGAAATACGCGCCGATGGAAAGGGACGAAGACGGCATCTGGTCATCAAGCATTCCCACGCCGGAATTAACGCCCGGCGAGCAGCAGGTGACCGTTCGCCTGACCCTCGCCGACGGCCGCGAATATCAACAGCAAGCTCCCGCCCTTGTCGCCGCGGACGTAACCCCCGCCTGGACCGCCAACGCCGGCGGCGCAATTCAGTCTCACCTCGTCCGCGCCGGCGACGCGCTCTACGTCACAACCATGGGCAACGATCTGGTCGTGCTCGATCCCGCTAGCCGCAAAGAACGCTGGCGCTTCGCGGCGGAGGATTCGATCTTCTCCACGCCAGTGGTGGATGGCGGCGTCGTCTACTTCGGATCGGCGGACCATTTTGTTTACGCCGTCGATACCCAAACGCACAAGGCGAAGTGGAAGACCAAGACCGACGGCGCGGTCTTCGCCGGGCCGGCGGTGGCGAAGGGGGTCGTTTGCATCGGTTCGGTGGATCAGAACGTCTATGGCCTGGATGCGGCAAGCGGTGCCGTGCGCTGGACCGTCAAGGGGGGCGGCATGTACCAGAGCAACACCGCGACCGACGGCGAACGCTTCTTCGTCGGCGGTTGGGACAACACGTTTCGCGCCATCGACGCGGCCACGGGAAAAGTGGCGTGGGAGAGGCGGATCGGCAAGGATAAAAACGGCAAGATTCAGTTCTACTATTCGCCCGCGATCAGCTCGCCTGCGGTGGGAGAGGGGAAGGTCTTCGTCACCACGAATGACGGCGTGCTGCATGCGTTTGATACCGTAAGTGGCGAGGTGGCTTGGGAGTTTGATGGGAAGAGGGTGGGGTATTCCAGCCCGCTTTTCCATGAGGGAAAAGTATATTGCGCGATCGGGGACGAGAGGAAAGTTTTCTGCTGGGATGCAAAGGATGGAACGAAAATTTGGGAATCGAAGGTTATCGGCGTGATCTACGATTCAAGCTTCGTCTTTGCGGGCGGCCGCGTCTTTATCGGATCGGTCGACGGCGCGTTTAACGCGATTGAAGCAGATACGGGGAAAGTGGCCTGGCGGTATCGGCTGGGGATGGGGCACGTCTTCGCGTCGCCGGCGGCGGATGGGGAGCGGGTATATATCGGCTCGCTCAGCGGGCGGGTGACGGCGCTTCCTGTGAAATAGTGCCGACAAAGGCGCGGTCGGATCATCAGCGATCGTCATGTTGAGCGCAGCGAAACATCTGGCCTCGAAGGTATACGCCAGATCCTTCGGTCGTCAAAACTCCCTCAGGATGACATTGCTCGAGTTGCCGACGTTTCATTTCATCGGGATAAGGTCGGTCGGCCCATCCTTTAGCGCCGGCCCCGGCTCGATCCTGGGGTCGCCGCCTTCCATCGCGGTTTTGATCCACGCTTTGAGCTGGCCGTCCTGGAAATAACGGTAGAGGTCCTTGCCGGGGCAGACGGTCTCCGCCTCCACGCGGTCCTTGTGGCCGCCGATTTGATCGAGGGGGATCTTGTGTTCCTGCGCCAGCCACGCGACGAGCTTCACCAGCGAGACGAGCTGTTCTTTGCTCGGGCGTTGCACTTCGAAGTTGCCGAAGAGCTCGACGCCGATGTGGCCGGTGGTTTTGTAGCTGGTGTTGGTCTCGGGCTCGTACTCGACGCTGCGCCCAGCGAAGATGCGGCCGTCGGGGGCGATGAGGAAGTGATACGGAAGATCGGGCCAATGCTTCTCCTTCTGGCCCCAGGCTTGCAGGGCCTGCAGGCTCTTCACCGGATTTTCCCCGGATTTCCAGATGACCCCGGCGTGGTGAATGGTGATCGATTTGGGAACGTGCCTGCGCGCGTCGGGGATCGGTTGCGGCTTGGAGCCCCATTCGCTGGCGAGAACGATCGGAGGCTGCGCGGCGGCGGGTTTCGGATCGGCAGCAGCGGCGACTGTCGCGAGGAGCAGAGCAAGTGCGGCAGCTCTCATCATTCCCATGATCTGGAGTTTAGCAGCGGATGAGTTCTGAACCAGTCGCGAAATGGGATTGTGAATTGCTTTCCGCTGATCGTTCTGGCAGCTTTGTGAGACTATGCGCACAACGCTTATCGGCTTCACAATGGCCCTCATGATCGGTCTGGCGGGCTGTTGTTCCTCGATGAAGGGCGGCTGGCCCTGTTGTTCCAAAACGCAGCACGCTGGGCTGTCGTTGCCGCCGCCACCGCCGCCGCGCGAATTCCGGGCGGCGTGGGTCGCCACCGTCGGCAACATCGATTGGCCCTCCAAGCGCGGTCTGAGCACAGCACAGCAGATTGCGGAGATGCGCGCGATCCTCGACAAGGCGTCCGACCTGAACCTCAACGCGCTCATCCTTCAGGTGCGCACGAGTTGCGACGCATTCTACGCCTCGCCTTACGAACCGTGGTCCGAGTATCTCAGTGGCAAGCAGGGCGTGCCGCCCGAGCCATATTATGATCCGCTCGCCACCTGGGTGGCTGAGGCGCATCGTCGCGGCATCGAGCTGCACGCGTGGTTCAACCCGTATCGCGCGCGGAGCAATGCCGCCAAGTCGCCTGATGCGCCCGACCACGTCTCCAACACGCGGCCCAACATCGTCAAGCAGTTCAACGGCTGGGAATGGCTCGACCCCGCCGAGCCCGAGGCGCGGCGGCAGACGCTCAACGTCATCATGGACGTCGTCCGCCGCTATGACATCGACGGCGTCCATCTCGACGACTATTTCTACCCCTACCCCGAGTACCTCACCGACAAAACCACCAAGCAGGTCGCCGACTTCCCCGACGATGCGTCATGGAAACGCTACCAGGACGCCGGCGGAAAACTCGAGCGCGCCGATTGGCGCCGCGACAACGTCAACCGGATGATCCACGACATCTACCTCGGCATTAAAGCCGTCAAGCCGGGCGTGAAGTTCGGCGTCAGCCCGTTCGGAATCTGGCGCCCGGGCAATCCGGAGATGGTGAAGGGATTCGATCAATACGAGAAGCTCTACGCCGACGCCAAGCTCTGGCTGAACGAGGGATGGTGCGACTACTGGACGCCGCAGATTTACTGGCGGATCAATTCCGAAGGCCAGCCTTACGCAGAGTTGCTGAAGTGGTGGATCGGGGAGAACAAGCAGGGGCGGCACATCTGGCCGGGTAATTATATCAGTGCGGTGAACGACACGCCCAAAAGCTGGCCGGTGGAGGAGATCATCGATCAGATCCGCGTGACCCGCGAAACGCCTGGCGCGAGCGGCAACGTCCTCTTCAGCATGGTCGCGCTGATGCAGAACCGGAAGGGGCTGAGCGACCTGCTCAAAGAGGGCCCGTACGCCGAGCCAGCGCTGATACCCGCGTCGCCATGGTTGGATTCGCGCCCGCTCGCCGAGCCGCTAACCCAAGCGACTGTCTTGCGCGACGGCAGCGTGCAAGTCTCGTGGGAGAATCAAGATATGGAAGAACCCGCGCAATGGGCCGTATGGGCGCGATATGGAGATGAGTGGCGGTTCTCCACTTACCCGCCTATGGTGCACAGTCTGCGAATCGTGCCCGCTGATGGGAAGCGACGGGTGACGGCGGTCGGCGTGGGGTCGGTGGATCGCAACGGCGACGCGAATTTCGCCCCACCGCTCAGGCTTGGCGCGCGTCACGATCGCCGCTAAGACCGGCGACGGCGAATTTTCTTTACAATCCGTGGATTTTTCCGCTGGCCTCTGGGAGCGGTCTTATATAATATGACTGCTGAACCGCTTGGAGAGTGCTATGCGAAAGAACAAAGCGTTCACGTTGGTCGAGTTGCTAGTCGTCATCGGGATCATCGCCTTGTTGATCTCGATCTTGTTGCCGACGCTGAGCAGCGCCCGGCGAAATGCCAACACCGTCAAATGTTTGTCGAATTTGCGCCAGATTTCTACGGCGATGCATCTGTACGCCGACGATTTTAGAGGCGCAATTCCCGTCGTTCGCCAGGATTATCCCGATCCCGATGTGAATCCGACTGCCAGCTCGCGGTACTACTGGTGGGACATGATCACGCCCTACCTTGCCCGATTGAACAAGTCCACCACTGCGCAAACCGCCGACGAATTAAACGAAGCGCGGCAGACAGTTATCTGGGGCTGCACTGAGTGGGATTCACGGGCTGATGTAACCTTAAGCAACGCCTTCTATCCCGGCTACGGAATGAATGTGAATCCGTATTACACGCCAAGTTTTTCGACGTTCGATAGAAGCCAGGCCATATGCCGCTGGGGGCCGCCACCCGTAAATAACTCGGTCTACTTGGGCAGATATTATAAGCTCGGCTCCATCAGTTCGTCGTCTGAGCGAATGATGATCGCAGATGCATTTCTCTGGATTGTCGACGCCCGCGCGTCGTCAGGTAGCGGTACCGCCAGCCTACCTGGACAGCCGGTGGATTGGGTCAATGGATACGCGGGAAAAACAGGGCAAGCGGGCCAGATGGATTACGATCTTTACCGGCACGCTGGCAAGCCACCGTCAGTGGTTGGCGGCTTTTACAGCAAGACCGGGAAGGTCGCCTGCAACGCGGTCTTTTTCGACGGTCACGCGGCTACGCTGAATGGCATCGACGAGGCGTATAAGGCGATCCTTATCAAAGCACCTTGAGCCGTCACGACCGGTTTGATTTCACGTCATCATCGGTAAATCAAATACTTCTCCCGAACCGCGCGAAAGTGCTCCAAATCCTGCTGCCATAAACCAGGTAGCTTCGAAGGATCATTGGTGGTCTTTAGCCCCGCGAGCACCGCGTCGTTTTGCATCAGTCTCACGATGCTGTCGATTTGAAACGCGTCGCCGAAGAGTTGCTTGAGGTGATACGCAATCGTCAACCCCGTGCGCGCGGGCTCGAGCTTCGTGCGGTCGGTGACGAGGATGTAGCAGCCCTGGCAGAGTTTGTTTTCGAACTTGCTGGACGTGGGCGTGAACTCGATCGGCACGAAGCGCAGGCCGGGGAGGTTGGCGGCGTTTAAGGCGGCGGCGAGTTTTTTGCCGTCGATCCACGGGGCGCCGATGAACTCGAAGGGTTGGTCGGTGCCGCGGCCGACGGAGAGGTTGGCGGTTTCCAGCATGCCGATGGCGGGGTAGATCGTGGCCTGCGTCAGGTTGCGCATGTTGGGCGACGGATTCGTCCACATCAGGCCGGTCTCGTCCCACCACATGTTGCGATTGTAGTTCTGGCATTCAACCACCGTGAGATCGCAGTTGATGGCGTAGTCGGTGTTAAACAGGCGGGCGAGCTCGCCGATCGTCATGCCGTGCACCAGCGGCAGGGGGCCAAACGCGGTGAAGCCGAAGTATTTCTTGTCCGCGATCGGGCCGTCCACCGGCAGGGGGCCGATCGGGTTCGGCCGGTCGAGCACGATCATCTTGAGCTTGCGCTTGGCGGCTTCCTCCATGCAGTTGGCCATGGTGGCGGGGTAAGTGTAAAAGCGCGTGCCGATGTCCTGAATGTCGAAGAGGAGCGTATCGACGCCGACGAGCATGTCGTCGGTCGGCCGGCGGGTCTGGCCGTAGAGCGAGTAGACCTTGAGCTTGGTCTTTTCATCGACGGCGTTCCCGACTTTTTCATCGACTGCGCCGTAGAGGCCGTGCTCAGGGGAAAAGAGGCAGACGACCTTGCAATTGGGTGCAGCGGCGAGGAGATCGACCGTGCGGTTGCCGTCGCGATCGCGGCCGGTGTGATTGGTGATGATCGCGAGGTGTTTGCCTTCGAGGAGTTTGAAGTTGTCCTTCTTCAGCACGTCGATGCCGGTCAGAACGTTCCCGGGCGCGCGACCTAGCAAAGCCGTGGCCAGGGACGTGGAGACCGCTCGGCGCAGCGCCAGGACTTTACCCTTTCCGTCAGGATGGACAGCGTTGGTCAGCAGGATGAAGAAGACGTCGTCCGCAGGATCGATCCAGAAGCAAGTGCCGGTGAAACCAGTGTGGCCGAAGGATTTGAGCGGCGGAAAGCGGTCGCCCAGCGGTTGGGAGTAACCGGTCTTCACGTCGTAGCCGTAGGAGCGAATCAGGCCGTCGGGGTACGGGCGGCCGGTGGAGATCAACTCGATCGCATGGGGGGAGAGGATGCGCCTTCCGTCGAACTCGCCGCCATTCAGGATCATGCGGCAGAACTTGGCGACGTCGGCGGTGGTGGAGAAGAGCCCGGCGTGTCCGGCAAAGCCGCCGAGGGCGAAGGCGCGGGGATCATGCACTTCGCCTCGGATCCACTGTCCGTTGCGCTGCTCCGTGGGGGCGCAGCGGGGTTTCCAGCTTGCGGGCGGGTTGTAGCTGGTGTCGGTCATGCCGAGCGGTTTGAAGATCTCGTCGGCAGCGAATTGATCGAGCGGCCGGCCGGCGACCTTTTCAACCAGTTTCCCCAGCACGATGAAGCCGACGTCGGAGTAGGCGAATTTTTCGCCCGGCTTGGATTTAAGCTCGAGGTCGCAGATGCGCTCCCACGCCTTGGCGGGGCCGTCGAGGTAGTCCTTCTCGGGGTTGTCGGGGATGAGTCCGCCACGGTGGAGGAGGAGGTGTTCGACGGTGATCGCCTCTTTGCCGTGCTTGCCGAATTCTGGGAAGTAGGTCGCGACCTTCTCCTGCGGATCGATCTTGCCGCGGTCGATCAGGATCATCGCACAGGTAGTGGTTCCGATCGATTTGGAGAGGGAGGCAAGGTCGAAGATGGTATCCGTCGTCATCGCCTCGGGCGCGGGGAGAAGCGCGCGGCGGCCGAAGGCCTTTTCGTAGATGGTGCCGGACTTGCGGCCGATGAGGAGGACCGCGCCGGGAAGCTCGTTGCGCGCGATGGCGGCGTTGATGGATTTTTCGGCTTCGGAGAAATCGGGTTTGGCTTGTGCGGAGGCGACGATGGGGAGGAGGGCAAGGAGGATGAAGAACGGTAGCCGAGATTGCGTCATGTTTTTATGTCCTGGGTTTTCGGATGATGTACCCGACACCGCCGTGTGCGATCCACGCCTTGGCCATTTCGTCGGCTTTGTAAACTGCACCGTTGCCGTGGAGGCGGGAGGCGGGGTCGTTGACGATGAGGTCGCCGCCCTTGGTGACGCCGCGGATGACGATCAAGTGGCCGGCGGTGTGGTCGATGACGAAGGAAGGGCATTCGCCTTTTTTGAAGCGGATGGAAGCGATGATTGGTTGGCCGGTGGCGATCGTCGCCTTCACCTGGTCCCAGGTGCGGAAGCGCGTCAGCCAGGCGTCGAAACCGTTCTCACCCGCCCACGCGACCGCGCGGCCCCAGTTGCCGAACATGTCATACTCGATGTCGTAAATCGCCAGCGCGTTTTCCTCGGTGGGGCGATCGTGGCCGAGGTATTGCATCACCATCGAGACAGAGGTGGGCGAGCAGATCTCCGGCCGAAGCGGTTTGGCGGCGTTCCCCTGGGCGCGGAAGGGGACGGGGATGTCGCGTGCGAAGTCGGTATCCATCGAGACGGGGGTGACGAGCTGCGCGCGACGGGACGCGTCGTATACGACGCCGGAGTAACTGACAGCCAGGCGGCGGAGCGAAGGATTCGCATTATCGTCGAGGCCGAAGGCGTAGAAATGCACGCTCACCTGGTAGGCGTCTGCGGGCCGCGCGAGGATCAGGGTATCGATATCGACCTTGCCAAAGGCGTGTTCGATGAGGCGTTCTTCCTTGCCGATCGTTTTGCCCCACGCGCCCAGGAAGAACCAGGGTGACCATTGGCCGGTGCGGGCGTCACGGGCGCGGACGTCGAAGCGCAGGCCTGTGTCCGGTGGGCACTTGGGGTTGTAGGAAGGGATTAGCTCGGTGAAATCGTAGGGTGTTGCGACTTCGGGCGAGAGCCAGGAACCGTCACGGGGGAATTTGCCGCGCGGATCTTTAAGGATTACGCCCGTATGACCACTGGTCGTCCATTCGACGCGCTCAGATCGTCCGGCGGCGAAGGCGGTTGACGTTTCGAAAAAATCGAGGTGATCGACCATGCCGGGCGGATTTCCGATGCGGCCGACACCGGATGATCGCGTGAAGCGGACGACCACGGCGGCGAGCGAACCGATCACGAGCATCGCGAGGATCGCGAATAGCGTGAAGACCTTGCGCGACGGACGAGGGCCGCGCGCGTGCGGCTGTGCGGTGCGATGGTCGTCGTACTCGAGCATGTCGGATCTACCAATGCCAGATCTGGTTCCAGGCCTGCAGCCAGTCTTTGCCTTTGCTTTCGACCTTCAGCGGATCAGGAAATTCGACGCCGTCGCGATCTTTGAACTGGTTGGCGCTGTCGACCGTCGAGAGATCGATCGTGATCGTCGTGGGGCGCTTGGGGACGTAAGGCTTGGGCCACTTCTTCGAGTTGAGCGCGGCAGTGACGCCGTCTTGGATCATTTGGCGGGCGCGGACGGGCGGGATATTTCGCGCGGAGTAGCGCGACAGCCCGCGCTTGACCGCGACGGCGGCGAGCTTGTCGCCGATCAGTTCGCGCCCTTCGAGGCAGGTGGCGTCGTCGCCGGTTATGACCGCGACCGGGACGCCGTAATGTCCGCAGAGGGCGGCGTTGATACCGAACTCGCCGACGACCTGGTCATTGAAGTAAAGATTTCGCCAGGTGGTGGTGGAGATCGTGTGGCAGAGGACGCCGTCGGGCGTGCCGGCGCGGGCGTGCATGCCGATCATGAGGGCGACGTCGCAGCCGTTTTCGAGCGGTTCGGTATAGCGGCTCCAGGGGTGGCCGCTGACCCAAGTGCAGTCAGGGTCCATGAGCTCGGGGATGAAGGAGTTGAAGGTCCAGTCGCCCCCCGCGCCGTGGCAATCGACGGCGACGATCTCAGTCGCGCCGGCGGCCTTGGCGCCGCGGACAGCGGCGTTAATTTCCTCGGTGTAGAGACGCCGTCCCTCTTCGTACATCGGCGCGCCGCCGTTCACCTGCGCCCACTTGACGATCCCCGAGACGCCTTCCATATCCGACATGATCAACACGCGCATGCACGCTCCCACGAATGCAACTGGCCCCGCGAACGGGCGACTTTACTCAAACAGATCACGGCGGGCCATTAATCCAAAAACCCCGCCGGTATGGACGAACACGGGTAGCGCACCGGCGCGGACACGACCGGCTTTAACGAAGTCGAGAAACCCCGATATTGCCTTGGCGGTATAAGTCGGATCGAGCAGGATGCCTTCGGTACGCGCCACAAGCTTGAGCGTTTCCAGCGCCGCCGGGGTTGGGATGGCGTACCCTTCGCCGATCGAGCCGTCGATCAGGTCGATCGGGGTTTCATTGACGGTCAGGCCAAGCTCGAATTGGGCGATGGTGTCGTCGAGGAGTTTGCGGATGTCAGCCTGGAAGAAAGGCAGCGAATCAGAAACAGGAATCCCCAAAACGCGCACATTTTGCGCGTCGAACAGCGCCCGCCCAAGAATGAGCCCGGCGATCGTCCCCGAGGACGAAACCGGAGCAAAAAGGTCGATCGGCGTGTCCCGTCCGAGTTGATCCAGAATCTCGCGAAAGCAGCGGATGTATCCCCAACAGCCCAGCGGGATCGAAGCCCCAACCGGGAAGAAATAAGGCCGACGCCCAGCCGCGCGCTCCTCGGCCATGCCCGCGTCGATCAGTTGCTGCTTCTCAATGGCATATTGAGCAGGGTGGATGAGGGAGATCCGTGCGCCAAAGAGCCGGTCCAGAAAGAGGTTACCATCGTTTTGCGGATGTTCTGGAGATCGCAGGATCAGTCGACAACCAAGCCCAAGCCGCGCAGCGACGGCCCCAGTAGCGCGGCAGTGATTGGACTGAAACCCGCCATGGGTCACGAGCGTATCGGCCCCCTCCGCAAGCGCATCAGCGATCACGTATTCGAGCTTCCGGATCTTGTTCCCGGAGGTCTCCAGACCGGTGAGATCGTCGCGTTTCAGCAGTAAGCGGGGGATAGCGAGGGCCCGGGAGAGGTTGGAGAGGTCAACCAGCGGCGTGGGGAGGACCGCGAGCAAGCGGCGCTGCGGCTCACGAGGATGTAGCGCGACGTCCGTCATTGAATAGCAGCTTCTTTGAGAGATTAACCCACGCGGTGCTGACGGCGGTGGTGGTGATATATCCTCGAAATCGGCTTGACTTTCAACGCTATGGTCCGGTAATTATATAACAGTTGTTCCTACCGTTCAGTGGGCTGAGGGCGAAGAGACGAGGCAGGAGAGAAGTTGTGATGTAAACAGCGGCAGCATTGCGTGGTCATTTGGGCCAAGGGGCTACTCGATCCGCCATTTACAAAAAGTCCGGTCGCCAGTTGGGGCGACTGGGAATT
>JAQGHM010000259.1 GCA_028291615.1 Phycisphaerales bacterium
CGATCCCGCTGGACGAGATCAAGGACGGCGCCCATGTGCGCGGCAAGACGATCGCCGAGCTCGGCTATGGCAACACGCCGGCGGATCTGATCACGTACTCGAAGCCCGAAAACGGCCAGTCCCGTGACTACCTGATGCTGCTCAGCTTCGAGCGCGGTGGGAGCGCAATCCCGCTGTCACAGGTCGAGGCCGCCAACGCCAAGCCCGGCCTTGAGAGCCCTGTTCAGTACAGTCAGTTGGCGGGACTCGACCCGATCGCGGCGCCGCTCGCCGGCGCGATCCGCATCGACAACTTCGACGATCAGTCGTTCATCGTCGTGCGCCGCCGCCTGGAGCAGGACCGCCTGCAACTGGTCACGGTCGGCAAGGACCTGTCCTTCCGGCTGACTGACTTCATCTCGGAGTACACCTTCGCGTCCTACAGCTTTAAGGGCGACGCTTTCCAGCTGAAGTACGCCAAGCCGCGCATCGATACGATGCTCAAGGCGGAAGGCTTCGCTGACCACATCCAACCCATCCCGTGATCCCATGAGCCGCAACAAACTCCTTTCGGCGGCGCTGGGTCCGGTCATGCTCTTCGCTGCAGGCTTCACGACAGTCGCGGCCGGCACGCCGCAGGTTGTGGCGGTGAGTCCCTCGGGCCCGGCCGTGCCGGAGAACCTGCTCCGGATCTCGATCCGGTTCGATGCAGCGCCCGAGGATCAGATCCTGCGCCGCCTGTCGCTCGCCTCCGGGGACGGCAGGCCAAGGAATGAGCCCTTCCTGGACCAGGAACTCTGGTCGCCCGACGGGCGGGTGCTCACCGTGCTGCTGCACCCAGGGCGGGTAAAAACCGGCCTAGTCGCGCATGAGCAACTCGGCGCGATTCTGGCGGAAGGCGAGACCGTGCAGCTAATGCTAGACGGAGAGCCTCTGTCGCGCTGGGTGGTGGGGCCGCGCGACGCGCAAGGACCACGCCCGGGAGACTGGCGGCCCAAGACGGTGCGCGCTGGGTGCCGCGATCCGCTGGTTGTGAGGCTCGACGGGCCGATTGATGCGCGAGATGCAAACTATGTGGCCGTCGTGGACGCTCAGCATCGCCGCGTCTTGGGCAATCCAGAACTCTTGGAGGGCGAGCGCGTCTGGCGCTTCACGCCGGCGAAAGCCTGGTCGATCGGGCCTTACCAACTGGTAGCTCGCGGCACGCTGGAAGACCCTGCGGGGAACCGTCTCAACAGCCGTTTCGAGCGCGAGGCCGACCAGCGCTCAGAACCGGCCAACGACGTTGCGATCCCCCTCGAGGTCATCCGCGTCCATGAATGTGGCTTGAAACGGTAGTGACTTTCCGAAATGGGGTCGATTGCGGACGGCATCCGCTCGCCCTGTTCCTCCTCGCTCGCGCGCACGCGCGCGCCCTGAATCTCGGTCGCGCTGACCTTCGTGACCTGATGGACGCAGTGGTCGGCCTGGGTCGCGTCGCCAATGAAGTAGGTGAGGACTTCCCGCAGAATCTGCAGGCAGGCGGCTTGGCCGGCAAACCGGCCGAGGTCCGGCTGGCAGATCAGGAAGTCTGTCTCGGAAATCCTGAGGTGATAGCCTTCGGGGCCCAACCGACGTTGGATAAATCGATCGACATAGTCGTGGATCTGGGCGCGGCGCATGGCCCAGCGATCCGCCAATCTCTCGACGATGGCGTCGAGGGCGATGAGATTGATCTTACCTTCGGTCAGAAGTCCTACATCACTGAATTGATCGATGGCGGCGGCCAGGTCGACCGATGTTATTCGCCGAGCTGCGCTGTCAGGCGCGCCGGGATCGTGTTCCGGTTCGTTCATTCACCTCGTCCGAAGACGGCGCCCCGGGCCGCCCGTGACGAGGTTTTGGTCGAAAATTGTGCGGAGTTGTGCGGGCCAAGGCCCCAATTTGGGCCTGCGTGAAGTACCGGCGCCGCGGCACACCGCGTAGCACAGCCGCCATGGCGGAGTTGCTGATGGCGTTTGCGACGGTACTGTTGGTGGACGATGACCTCGCCGCCCGCGCGTCAGCCCGGCAGGTCCTGAGCGGCGCAGGCTACGCCGTCGAGGAAGCGTTGAATGGGCAGCGGGCGCTGCAGCGGATCCTGGCGAACCCGCCCGATATTCTGATCACCGAAATCCTCATGCCGGACGGCGACGGCATCGAGCTCATTTCCGCGGTGACGCGCGCTCGCCCGGAGGTGCGCATCATCGCTGTCGCGGCGCATCGCTTCTTCGGCGGACTGGATCTGATCGAGCTTGCGAGCAAGCTCGGCGCCCACGCCACTCTGGATAAGCCGCTGAAGGCCGAGGGCCTTCTCGCCACAGTCGCGCGCCTGATCAGTGCAGAGGCGCGGTCGGGATAAGCTAATCGTCAGGCGATCCTGCGAAGCGCTGGCGCGCCAGGTCCGCCAGGACGTGGAAGTTGCTCACGGCAAGTTCCTCGATCGCGACGCGCACGCCAGCCAAATCCTGGTAGGCCACAGTTGTAAACCGCAGCTCGTTGCCCGCGCGCGATATCCAGCCAGCCTCGATAAGTTCGCTCACCTTGCGCCGAACCGTCTCCTTGGGCGTACCGGTGGATTCGGCGACGGACCGCACATTCGTACCCAGCGTCGGGAAGATGGGCACCTCGCCGCTGAGCAGCTGCGCCTGACTGTAGGTGGCAAAGCCCTCGTGCTCTGTCGTGCGGATTGCGATCACAAGCATGATCAGGAACTTTTCGACGTCGCCGCCACAGGCCTCCCGGGACAGACTGAGGAGGTGCAGCAGAGGCCGGAGCAGGCTGCGCGCAATCGCGGGATAATTCTCGGCGACCAGGTCGCGGATTGCCTCGCGCCCAATGTTGAGGTCGTCCGCTCGAACCGCCACGCCGTGGTTTCCTTCTGCGCAACGCAAACTCGCACACCGGCAGCCTCTAAGCATTCGGAACGTCCGAGATGGCCGAAAGCGCACTTTGGCTGGCCCGATGAATGTCGCTTGTTGTTTGCGGTCCCAATTTCTGTTGCTGGCGCTAGCCGGGCTTACGAGGCGGGGGTTTCCAGGTCTCCACGGCCTCGGGCGGGATTATCCGACAAGAGCCGTGACGTTCGCTCAAAAGGTGTTGGGTATGGTTCTTGAGTTCAAACAGGTTCTGGCTCGACGAATGGAACTTCAGGGTCTTCCGATCAATCGTGGTCTCCGACAGGGTGACACTCCGGTCGCCGTTGCCGTACTCCAAACTATATTCATGATGGAAGAGGAGCGTCTCGGGGCCGACCACGGTGGCCATAACTTGCTGGAGCTGATGGAATTCGCGCGAGTATGACAGCACACGGGGCGTGTAGGGCGAACCGCTGAGCCTCACGCGATATTCGCTGCACCCTTCCGCTGGGTATGCTTTTCCGTTGCAGCTGTTCCGCGCTCATGGAACTGCGCCGCTTTCTCCCGCCACTTGCACAAGAGCCACGTGGGGGCGCCATCGTCGGGCAGGTGTGTCGCACAGCCCGAAAGCACGATCGCCGACAGGGCAGCTGACACGGGTACTCGGAACGCCATTCGATCTCTCGAGCCTTGGACAAGTCGTCACGCGTCCGCCAGCGCGCCCTTGTTCCACAGGTTCCCAGACATCGATGAACGCCAGGTTCTCACCCTAGATGGGCCTGCTAAGCGGGACACACGATCTCGATGAAATGCCCGTCCCATAGACGGTGCATGCAGGCGAACAGCATCCGCTTTCTGGTCCGAGGTCAATGTCCGCTGCTCGCGCTCGGCGGGCCGATGTTCGGACCCGCCAAGCGGTTGCGATGCGGATGTCAGATCTCAATCTGCTCCGACAACTCCAAGGCGTCGTCGACTTCGATGCCGAGGTAGCGAACCGTGCTCTCCAGCTTTCGATGGCCTAGCAGCAGCTGGCAGGCGCGCAGGTTTCCGGTCTTCTTGTAGACTAGGGCCACCCTCGTCCGCCTGAGACTGTGTGTGCCGTACGCGTGAGGCTCCAAGTCGATTTTCGCGACCCATTGGCCGAGCAGACGGGCGTATTGACGGGTGGAGACATGGTTGCCGGGGCGCGACCGGCTAGGGAACACCCAATCGTCCGGCCGCTTACCCCGGCGCGCCAGCCACGCTGCGAGAGAGTCCCGAGTCGGCTCGGTGATCTCGAATGGAACCGGTCGCCCTGTCTTCTGCTGGATGACCGTTGCTCGCTGCCGCAAGACGCCACCTGGCGCCACGTCGCTCACCCTGAGCTTGACCAGATCGCATCCGCGAAGCTTGGCGTCGATCGCGCAATTGAACATGGCCAAGTCGCGGATCTTGCCTGCGGCTTTCAGGTACTGGCGTATGCCCCAGACGTGCTTGGGCTTGAGCGGGGGCTTCGCGCCGATGATGCGACCTGAGTTCCAGGGCCGCTTTGGAATTCGGAAAAGATCGAGTTGAGCCATGGCTCGCCTCCGATGGGCAGCGCCCACCCAGCCAGCGGTATTCTAGAGCTCATGGCGGCGACGTCCGTCAGCCGGCGTTCCGAACCTCCGCTATGGGGTAAAGCGGACGTTGCTTGGGCGTGGGTTTGTGAATGTGGATGGCTACTTCCGCGCCGGGGCGGGCTGCGAGGCGCCGGGGGTGTCGATCCGCTCGCCCCGGACCATCTGCTCGTCGATCACTTGGAACTCGGCCATCGTGCCTATCAGGCGGGCCTCCTGCACGCGCAACTCGGCGAGGCGAAGACGCGCCGTGCGCCCCAGATCGGCGTCGCCGGGCGTTGCCTGGCGGACCGCCAGCGCGGCCTCCGCCTGATCGGCCGACTGGGTGATCGCGCTCATCCTGCTGTCGAGGTACTCTTGGGTGGCTTCCACCTTCCAGCCGTTGTCGATCAACAGCTTCGGCATGATCGGAAGCAATGCGCTGTCGCGGATGGCGGTCCAGGCCGCGTCCGCCGGCAGGAATAGATCCGGCCGGTGCAGCGGCGGCGTCGTGCGCTCACCCCTTGTCAGCACCGCAAGCACCGCATCCGTGGAGGCGAGCCCTTGCGTGAGGCTCTCCACGTCATAGGCGATGACGTGGCGGTTCTCCTCGCTCTCGGCCCGCAGCTTCTCGGTCATCTCGCGGGCCTGCGCGCGGTGGTGGAGCGCCTCCGCCGTCTGCTCCGCGGCGATGG
>JAQGHM010000272.1 GCA_028291615.1 Phycisphaerales bacterium
AACCTGGCGTCGCGGGCGACGGTGGCGGCGGATGAACTGACGGATGAGGAGTTGCGCGCGGGGGCGGTAACGCTGGCGCGGAAGGTGAGGAAGTATCGGCCGGCTTGGGTGGCGTTTGTGGGGATCGGTGCGTATCGAGTTGCGTTTGGGGAGAAGCGGGCTTGCGTGGGGCGGCAAGAGCGGCTGATCGGGGAGAGCGGGGTTTGGGTGTTGCCGAATACGAGTGGGCTGAATGCGAATCATCAGGTGGGGGAGTTGGGGCGGTTGTTTGGGGAGTTGCGGGAGGCGGCGCGTTTTAGCGAGCGGTGAGCGCGCGACCGCAAATTAGCGGGATCAAGTGCCATGGCATGGGAGATACTTGCAGGATCAGGCGGCGAAAGTCCCGGTGTTCACCCTGTCGTTGGCGTGTTGATCGCGACGCATTCCCAGCCATCGCCGGTCATGTCTACCAGAGTTGCCGGGACGGAAAGGCGATCCGCGGTTTTGAGGAGCAGCCAGGCAACGGGAAGGATGACGGCTGCAGAGGCGAGCACGGCGATCACCTGTGTCCGTTCTTCTCGATTGAGCTGCATAAAGAAGAGCAGGATTGGACAGGCGATCAGGCCGGAGAGCGCGCCGGCGAGGAGCACGCCGCCAAGGTATCGCACCGGCCAGAATCGAAGGCGACTGGCGCGGAGTTTTGTCAGGCAGGATCGGCAGAGCGGGTGAGTACTTTCATGCCGCGCGCGGACGTAGCTGTGCGGGTCGCGGCCAACGAGTTTCCGCCAGCGAAACCGGACGAGCGTCAGGTCCGACGTTGTGGCGCATGAGACGCATCGGTCCGGCGGAAAGCGTGTCGCGAGATACGCGGCTCTCTCGTGAGCTTGAGCGCTGAGACGTTCGAGTAGTCCCACGTGTCCCTTTCGTCGATCAGCTAGCGATCCACTTCCCCCATCACGATATCGATGCTGCCGATGATCGCGGGGACGTCGGCGAGGAGGACATTGCGGCAGAGGATTGGGGTGACCGCGAGGTTCACAAAGCTAGGCCCCCGGATTTTCACGCGATAAGGAATCGGCCCGCCCTGCGATTCAATGAAGAAACCTAAATGCCCTCTGGGGTTTTCGAATTGTTCGTACACTTCGCCCGGCGGGACTTTCATCACGCGCGGGAGCTTGGCGCGGAACGGGCCTGCAGGCATCTGGGCGATGCACTGCCTCAAGATGCGGATGCACTGTTTCATTTCCTGCATCTTGACCCAGTAACGGTCCCAGCAATCGCCCAGCGTGCCGCGCTCGCCTCGGCCGACACATACGTCAAATTCCAGCCGATCGTAAACCGAGTACGGCCGAGTACGGCGGAGGTCGAGCGGGATGCCGCTGCCGCGGATCATCGGACCGCTTAGGGCATAGGCGATCGCGAGTTCTCTGGAGACGACGCCGACGTTGGCGGTGCGCTTGATGAAGATGTGGTTGAAGGAGAGCAGGTCGTTGTACTCGTCGATCTTGGGTTCGAAGTAGTCGAGGAACTCAGTGAGTTTTTCGCTGAAGCGTGGCGGGAGGTCCCACGTGACGCCGCCGACGTTGATGTAGCTGAGGGTCAGGCGTGCGCCGCAGAGTTGTTCGAAGAGGTCGAGGACGTACTCGCGCTCGCGGAGGGCGTACAGGAAGGGGGCAAAGGCGCCGACATCCATGCCGACTGTGCCGAAGCTGACGAGGTGGGAGGCGATGCGATTGAGCTCGACGGCCATCACGCGGATGAACTCAGCGCGGATCGGCACCTCGATGCCGGCGAGCTTCTCCACGCTCATGGCCCAGGCGTGGTTGTTGTTCATCGCGGAGAGATAGTCGAGGCGGTCGGTGTAACCGATGTACTGGTAGTACGGCAGGTTCTCGCCGATCTTTTCCTTGCAGCGGTGGAGGTAGCCCAGGTGGGGGACGGCGTCGAGGACCATCTCGCCGTCGGTGCGGAGGACGATGCGGAGCACGCCGTGCGTGCTGGGGTGCTGCGGCCCCATGTTGACGAGCATTTCCTCGGATTGAACGTCGATCTGCTCTTCAGCAATGGGGCCTGGGGCGAGGCCGTAGGTGACAGATTGCAAGCTGGGGTCGGTGCCGTACATGTCGGTGTGGCGAGTCTAGGGGAGGCGGAAGCGTAAGGGAAGGCAGAAGCGGGCGGGCCACGCGATAGTTTGTGTGATATCATTGACCCTGCGATGACACTGCCGGAACCCCAACCTCGTTACACGATCGAAGAGTACATTCGATTGGAATCAGTCGCCCAAGAGAAGCATGAATTTCACGACGCGGAGATCCTGGCGATGCCGGGTGGATCGCCGGAGCATAGTCTGATCATCGTGAACACAAGTTCGGCGATTCATACCAGGCTCCGCGGGAAGCCGTGCCGCACTTACGAGAGCAATCTTCGCATACGGATTCCGAGCGCGCGGCGGTACGTGTACGCCGATGGCTCGATCTTCTGCGCTCCATTGGAATATGATTCGGAGGATACGTCGCGGCAATCGGTTACCAATCCGCGCATGATTATTGAGGTGTTGTCGCCGACGACTGAGGCGTACGACCGGGGGGAGATATTTTCGTACTATCGCCGGCTGGATTCGCTCGTCGAATACGTACTGATTTCACAATCGGAGGCATTGGTGGAGACGTACGTGCGTCGGGAGGCAGGGGCGTGGTTGTTGACGCCGTTCACGGGGTTGGAAAGCGTGGCGAAATTGCGCGGAGTGGAGATCGATTTGCCGTTGGCGGAGATTTTCGCGGGGGTTGAATATCCGCCGCTGCGGGATCGTGCCCCTGACAACGTCTGAACGAGGTTGATCCGAATCGCCGCTAAAGCGAGCGAGCCCAGCGTGGGGGAGTTACCACGGCAAGTATCGCGGTTCGGGCAGCGGTTGAGGGATGATGTCCGGGTCTTCGGGGGCCTGCGGGTCGGCTCGGGTTTGGGCGGATTCGGGCTTGTTGGGATCGGGGTCGGTCAGCGCGAATTCAAAGTCGAAACCGATGTACGATTGGGCGAGGCTCGGGTCTTCGCTGAAACTGCGGACGTTGGGGGAGGTGCCGCGGAATTGCAGGGATTCGCAGCCCGCGACGAGGGTGAGGAGAAGCACCGGGAGTGGTCGGAGAAGGTGTCTCATAAATCGGTGGCGCGGCCGATCGTTCAACTCGCGGGCCGATGGTAGGGATGAGGTGGGCACTTTGCAACTATCGGCGCGGGGGGCGACCGATTGTGAAGAGAATTAACCCATCGAAACCAGTTCGCCGGGCTTTGCGATCCATCGGGGGTCACGGATGATTACGGGACGGCGGCGGCGGCGAGGGAAGCCCGAATCAATTCCTTGTCATTGCGCCAGTAAAGGCTTTGATGGGCATATGCGGGGTGGCACCAGATGACGGGGCGGTGGGCATCGGTATTGGTCGGATCGAGCAGGTGTGTGCGGCTGAGCTCGGTGTATCCTTTGGCGGATAGGTTGCAAATGATGGCGTCACCTTTTTCGTTGGCGATGAAGAAGTGTTTGGCCGGCTGCTTGGGATCGGGCTGCCAGGGGGTGATGAAGGCGGCGGTCCACGCGACGGGATCGGCGTCGCCGAGCGTGGGTTGGTTGTTGCTCCAGACGACGTGCCCGTCGACGGGATCGATGCAGAGAAGCTGGCCGAGGTTATTGATGCCGAAGATGTGACCATCATGGAAGATCATCTGAGTGTGGAGCGCATGAAGAGTGGAGATGGCGCGGCCCTTACTGGCGGCGCGCCAGAGGAGCTTGGGCTGGTTCTCCTTCACCTGGATGGCGGCGCACCCTTCGTACTGGGTGGTGAGGATGAAGGTGTCGCCGTTGATGAGCAGGGGGGTGGTGATGCTGACGCCCTGCTTGGCTGGGCCGTACGGGAACGACCAGAGAGTTTTCCCGGTAACGGGGTCGAGGGAGACGAGGGCCTCGGGATACCACTGGACGAGTTGCCGCTGGCCGCCCAGCGTGTGAATCATCGGCGGCGAGTAACCGGGGCCGCGCTCTTTGGCCGCTTCGAGGGCGGTCCACACGACCTCGCCGGTGGTTTTATTCAGCGCGGTGAGGACCGGATGGCCGGAGGAGAGGAGGATGAGACGGTCGCCGTCAACCAGCGGCGCGGCGGCGTATCCCCAGATGGCAGGCTGGCCTTCGAGCTTCTTATTCCAGACGGTCTTGCCGGTTTCGATATCGATGCAATAGACGTGGCCCTCGGTGCCCAGGGTATAGACGCGGCTATTGTCGATGACCGGCGTCGCGCGTGGGCCGGAGGCGTAGGAGACGGTGTAGGGGCAGTCGTACTCGACCTTCCAGGCAAGCTGTCCGGAGGCGTCGTCAAAGCAAACGACGCGCTCGACACCGGGGAGCGTGCCGCGCTTAAACGGGTCGGACGGGAGCGCGACGCCTTGCTTAAGAATGTGGTCAGTGACGATGACCTTGTTGCCCGCCACGACGGCCTGAGAATAACCCGCGGCGACTGGCGCGCGCCAGAGTACCTTCGCGCCATCCTTAGGGAACGTGGCGAGAAGGTTCTGCTCGCGATAGACGCTGTCACGCTGGGGGCCGAACCATTGCGGATAATCATCAGCGCGGGCGGAGACGGCGAGGGACGCGATGAGAACGAGGAGGGGCGCGATTCGCATGACTAGCAGTATTGGGGGAGGATGGGCGGTCGGCAAGGGGTCCGTTATCGCGAACGGCGCCGGCGACGGAGCAAGGGGGCGAAACCGCAAGCGGCAAGGGATGCCAGGAGTGCGGCGGAGGGTTCGGGGACGCTGGCGAAGGCACGCGCGAGATCGGCGTTGAAATCGGCGCTGGCGCCGGGGACGGCGGCGGCGGGCGTGAGGGACGTGTTGTAGTTCTGCGCGAGTTTGGCGAGATCGAGGAAATCGGTGACGCCGTCGCCGGTGAAGTCACCGCGGTACCACCAACCGGGCGTGCCCGCGGGGGCGGTGGTGTTGTAGCTCTGGGCGAGTTTGGCGAGGTCGTTGAAATCGACGACGCCGTTCATGTCGATGTCGCCGTTGAGGGTGTAGCGGACCACGGTATCGTTGCCTGCAAGGTCCTCAGTGAGCCAGTGGTACAAGCCCGACTTGTACACGCCGACCTGCGACGCCTGCGCGTAGGCGAGGCTGTGGGCGCTGTCGGCGAGGGATGAGCGAATGTCGCCGGCGAAGATCATGTCGCGGATGCCGGCCAGGGTTTTATCCGACGTTGCCTGTACGATCAGGGCATTGTTGGTCAGATCGAGGTAATGGTTAGCTGCGTGCGTGACCCCGAGGTGGAAGCCGATGCGGATCAGGTGAGGCGCGCCAACGCTGGTGTTAGCGGGCATGACGGCGGTGGTGGAGACGTTAAGCGCAACCAGACGAGACGCGGGCGCGTTGAAAACTGTGCTGCCGGCTGCGCCGCTGCCGACGTTGAGGGTGAGGTACGCGACTGGCGTGGCGGGGGCGTTGACCGTGCCGTCGGCGTTGTGCGAATAGCGGCCCAGGAGCCAACCGGCGCCGGGGTCGGTGTTGAAGACGACGGTGGCGTCGTTGGTGTTAAGGACCGAGTTGGAGCCGAAGCCGAGATCGCCCGAGAGCGTGAGCGTGCCTGGACCGCTTAGATTGAGTGTTTGATTCGGGGCGATGTAGAAGATGTTGTCGCTGTATTGGACGACGCGGCCGGTGGCGGTGAGATTCTTCTCAAGCCGGATCTCCGCATTGCTCAGGGTGCTGATGAAGCCGTCGTACGACTGATCGTTGGTGCGCACGATCCAGCGTGCGCCGGAGTCGACGCCGCCGATGACGTAGAATGAGATTGAGCCGTACCGTTGAGTGGGGCCGCCGGGGGAGACCAGCTTGGTGATGATTGGGAGGCTTTGGGTGTTGTGAGTGATCCAAGTGACGTCGCGCAGGCGGATTTGTCCCAGGCCATCGTCGATCGCGCCGCCGTTGGTGTGATCGGCGACGAAGTTGGGATCGAACTGGAGCGTGGAGCGTGCCGAACCGGCGCCGGCGACCCCGAGTAGGTGGACCTGCGTGCGATCGGCACTGAGCGTGTTGAAGTGAAGGCTGGGGCTGATATTGAGCTGGGCGGAATTGGTGAGGGCAAGCGTGCTGGTGGCGCTGCCACCCCCGCCGCGCCAGGTTCCGTTGAGCGTAAGGCTGCTGACCGCGGCGCCGGCGCCGGCAACGCCGACGAGCAGGTCGGCGTCTTCGGCCTGTCCCGCGAAGTTGGCAGTGATGACGTTGCTGCCGCTGTTGGCGACCCAGAGCCCGCGCGCGCCAGGGGCGGCGTTGGTGAAGTTGTGACCAAAGCGATACGTGCCGGTCAGGTTCACCGCCGGCCCGGTGACCGTGAGCGGCGCGTTGTTCAGGTTGATCGTCGAGCCGTTGGTCAGTGAGCCCACGGAAAGGCCCCAGCCGTCGTTGGCGTCGAGGGTGACGTCGCCGAGCGCCTTCAGGCTGGGCAGGGCGAGCGTGGCGGCTTTGCTGGTACCCCCGTATAGACTGATCGTGCTCCCCGTGCCTTGAGTCGTCAGGGGGCTGGCGAAGTTGTAATCGACATCGGAAACGAGCCTCAGCGTCCCGCCGTTGAGCGTGATGGGGCGGCTGTTGAGACGATTGTTGTCGGTGAGCCGCAGGGTACCGGCGTCCACGCGCACCTGTCCGCCGAAGACGGCGTTGGGCGCGACTAGGCTCAACGTGCCGGCGCCCGATTTAACCAGCGTCCCCGCGCCGTCCATCAAGCCGGTAAGCTGCACGGTCTTGGCAGCGTTGGGGATGTCGATCGTCCCGCCATCGGTGGCGCTGGCGCCGATCGTCAGGTGAGTGGCGATGTCGCCGCCGATGCCGTTGGAGAGACGTGCGAAGTTCTTGAGGCGCGTGAAGGACGGGAGGTTCTGCGCGCTGGTGAAGGCGAGGGTGCCGGCCGAAACCGTAAGCGGCGCGGTAACGTTGTTTCCCTGAAGCGTGAGCGTGCCGGCGCCGTCCTTAAACCAGCCATCCACCCCCGCGCCGGTGGTGATATTCGAAGCGATCGTGCCATCGACGTTCGTGGTAACGCCGTTATCGATTCCAGCGCCTGATCCGAGGGTCAACTGGCCGCCGGTGATCACATAGGCCGAGGCGTCGAAGACGACGTAACGGGCCGTAGCGGTTCCGGAGATCGAGATGGTCGCGGTGGGGGCGGTGGGGCTGGAGTTTACGCCGAAGCGCGCGGTGTCGAGGGTGGCGTTGTTCCAGGCGACGTTGGCGGTGCCGTTGTACCAGTTGGCCGCGCCGCCATTGACCCACGTTCCACTGCCACCCTGCAAGCCGGATGTCGCCGGTGCGGAATCCCACGTTAACACGCCCGCGCCGCGCGTGGCGACGGCGGGCAGTGCGGCAGTGATGGCGAAGGCGAGCTTTGCCCAGGGGAGAGTGGCTTTAGGCATCACGTGAGGGGTTCCCTTTGTTGTTAAATCTTTTTTACCGCTTGGGAACGGACTTTTCAATGCGAAAAGCGGGCGTTTTTTGGCTTTCACCGGCGTCGCCAGCACAGCAATGTCGTGCTACCATCATCCCCTTCACGGAGGAACTCGACGATGCCTTACGTTTCGATCTCGGATGCGCTCAAGGGGAAGGTCGCGGTCGATGAGCAGGTTACGGTAAAAGGTTGGGTGCGCACGCGCCGCGACAGCAAGGGCGGCTTCTCGTTCGTGGCGGTGAACGATGGTTCCTGTTTCGACTCCATTCAAGCCGTCGCGCCCAATACGCTCGCGAATTACGCGGATGAAGTGACGAAGCTGACCGCCGGCTGCGCCGTCGAGATCACCGGCAAGCTCGTGCAGTCTCAGGGAAAGGGGCAATTATTCGAGATCCAGGCCGATGCGGTTACGGTCGTCGGCTGGGTCGATGATCCCGAGACCTATCCCGTTCAGCCCAAGCCGCACACGATGGAGTACCTGCGCGAGGTCGCGCACCTGCGGCCGCGGACCAACACCTTCGGCGCGGTGACGCGCGTGCGCAACACGTTGGCGATGGCGACCCACCGCTTCTTTCAGGAGCGCGGGTTCTTCTGGATTCACACGCCGATCATCACCGGGAACGATGCCGAGGGCGCGGGCGCGATGTTCCGCGTGAGCACGCTCGACCTGCAGAACCTCCCGCGCACGCCCGATGGCCAGGTCGATTTCACCAAGGATTTCTTCGGCAAACCGGCGTCGCTGACCGTCTCCGGCCAACTCACCGTCGAGACCTACGCGATGGCGATGTCCAAAGTCTACACCTTCGGCCCCACCTTCCGCGCCGAGAACTCCAACACCACGCGCCACCTGGCTGAGTTCTGGATGATCGAGCCGGAGATCGCCTTCGCGGACCTCGCCACCGATGCGGATCTCGCGGAGGCGTTCCTCAAATATCTCTTCAAGGCGGTGCTGGAGGAGCGGCCGGACGACATGAAGTTCTTCGTCGAGCGGATCGACAAGGAGGCGACCGCGCGGCTGGAGAAATTCGTCGCCAGCAGCTTCGAGCGGATGGATTACACCGATGCGATCCGGCTCTTGGAGAACGCGAAGAAGAAGTTCGAGTTCCCCGTGAAGTGGGGGATGGACCTGCAGAGCGAGCACGAGCGCTGGTTGACCGAGGAGCACGTCGGCCGGCCGGTCGTCGTCATGAACTATCCCAAGGAAATCAAAGCCTTCTACATGCGCCAGAACGATGACGGCAAAACCGTCGCCGCGATGGACGTGCTGGCCCCCGGCATCGGCGAGATCATCGGCGGCAGCCAGCGCGAGGAGCGCCTCGACGTGCTCGATCGCCGCCTCGAAGAAATGCACCTGACGAAGGAAGATTACTGGTGGTACCGCGACCTGCGGCGCTACGGCACGGTGCCGCACGCCGGCTTCGGCCTGGGCTTCGAGCGCACGATCATCTACGCGACCGGCATGGCGAACATCCGGGACGTGATCCCGTTCCCGCGCACGCCGGGGCACGCGGAGTTCTAGGGTGGGGCTTGAAACATGAAGACGTGAAACATGAAGAGGGCGGCGCACAGGTGTCACGCGGCGTCCCGCCCGTGTGGCGTCGCGTACGCGCGACATGGAGTGGTACGAGTGGGCAAGAGCGGAGCGATCTTCAAATCGAAGACGGGGGATCAGCCGCGAAGGCGCAAAGAGCGCGAAGGCCGGGACGCGAAGAACAGCGCGGAATGCTCACCGGGTGGAGGTGCCACAGGGCGGAGAGATGTAAACGTGAAACATGAAGAGGAAGAGCGTGCGCCAGGCACTTTCTCCGCTTCTTCATGTTTCACGTTCCAGTTTCACGTTCTAGTTCGTCGTCGGCTTGAGGCTTGCCGTCTTGATGTAGACGGTCTTGTTGCCCGCCATCATGCACTTGGTGTACATGCTGCCGGGAACCATCGCCAGCACCTTGCTGCCGCTCTTGAGGATGCCGACCGGTGCAACACCCTGGCCGGGCATGGTGAGGAAGACCGGCGCGTCCTCCACCAGCACGTGGCTGCAATCCTTATCCGGCATGCTGTCGGTCATGACCGGCATCCCTTTCATCGGAGAGGCGGCGTTCATGTTGGTGGCAGCGGGAGTGGGGCTCATCGAAGACGCGGATGGCGCCGGGGCCGCCGGTTCGTGGGAACAGCCGGTAAGGCCCAGCGCGACGAGGGCCGCGGCGGCGATGAGGATCGATTTACGGTTCTTCATGGACTTCTCCTTGGGGCGGTGGTTGTTGTTGATAATGTTTGGGAAAGGCAATGCGGCCGCAAAGACGCAAAGAGCGCAAAGGGGAGACGGACGCGTAGTTTCGTTTCATCTGCTTCATTGTCTTCTTCGCGATCTTTGCGCCCTTGCGGCTTGCTCTCCTCTTCAGAACAGAAAGTATCGTTGTGCCAGGGCCAGCTCCTTCGCCGGTTCGCAGGTCAGATGGACACCGTCGGCGGTGACCCGATACGTTTCGGGATCGACCTCGATCTTCGGCGTCGCATCGTTGTACTTGAGGTCCTTCTTGCTGACCGAGCGGCAGCCGCGGACCGGTTCGAGGCGCTTGTTCAGGCCGTAATGTTGCACCGTGCCGGCGGCGAGGCTGGCCTGGCTGACGAAGGCGACGCTCGCGCTGCCGCAGGCTCGGCCCATCGCGCCGAACATGGGGCGCATGTAGACCGGTTGGGGCGTGGGGATGCTGGCGTTGGGATCGCCCATCTGCGCCCAGGCGATGATGCCTCCCTTGATCACCATCTCCGGCTTGACGCCGAAGAAGGCGGGCCGCCAGAGGACCAGGTCGGCGAACTTGCCCGGCTCGACCGAGCCGACCAGGTGGGCGACGCCGTGGGCGAGGGCGGGGTTGATAGTATACTTGGCGATGTAGCGCTTGATGAGGAAATTGTCACTGCCGACCGCCGACTGCCCACTGCCGACTTCTTCCAGATGCCCGCGCTGTTGTTTCATCTTGTCGGCGGTCTGCCAGGTTCTGGTGATGACCTCGCCGATTCTTCCCATCGCCTGGCTGTCGCTGCTCATCATGCTGATCGCGCCCAGGTCGTGGAGGAGGTCTTCGGCGGCGATCGTCTCGCCTCTGATGCGGCTTTCGGCGAAGGCGACGTCCTCGGGGAGATTGGGGTCGAGGTGGTGGCAGACCATGAGCATGTCGAGATGCTCGTCGATCGTGTTGACGGTGTACGGCCGCGTGGGGTTGGTGGAGCTGGGGAGGACGTTGGCCTCGCCGCAGATGCGGAGGATGTCGGGGGCGTGCCCGCCGCCGGCGCCTTCGCTGTGATAGGTGTGAATCGTGCGTCCCTTGAAAGCGGCGATGCTGGCTTCGACGAAGCCGGATTCGTTGAGCGTGTCGGTGTGGATCGTCACTTGCACATCGTGCTGGTCGGCGACGGTCAGGCAGCAGTCGATGGCGGCGGGGGTGGTGCCCCAGTCTTCGTGCAGCTTGAGGCCGATCGCGCCGGCTTCGATCTGCTCGCGCAGGCCCTGCGGCTTGGCGGTGTTTCCCTTGCCGGTGAAGCCGAAGTTGAGCGGCAGGGTATCGACGGCCTGGAGCATCGCTTGGATGTAGAACGGCGCAGGCGTGCACGTGGTGGCGCAGGTGCCGACGGCAGGCCCCGTGCCGCCGCCGATCATCGTCGTCAACCCCGCGGCGATCGCCTCGTGCGCCTGCTGTGGGCAGATAAAGTGAATGTGCGTATCGAGTCCGCCCGCGGTGAGGATCAACCCCTCGCCCGCGATCACCTCCGTCGTGACGCCGACGATCATGCCGACCGTGACGCCGGCCATGACGTCCGGGTTGCCCGCCTTGCCGATCGCGTGAATTCTGCCTTGCTTGATGCCAACGTCGGCTTTGTAGATGCCTGTGTAATCGACGATCAGCGCGTTGGTGATGACGCAGTCGAGCGCATCGGCCGCCCCGACGCCCGCGGCCTGGCCCATCCCCTCGCGAAGCACCTTGCCGCCGCCAAACTTGCACTCATCGCCGTAATGCGTGAGGTCGCGCTCGACCTGGAGGTAGAGCGAGGTATCGGCGAGCCGCACGCGATCGCCGGTGGTGGGGCCGAACATGTCGGCGTAGTGTTGGCGGTTCATCCGGTAGGGCATCAATCAGTCCTGAGTGCGAAGTGTCGAGTCCTGAGTGGCGAAGTTCTTGTTGCGGACCCTGTCCATGGTGATGTCGCGGTTGTCGGCGGTGACGGGGCCATCGGCGAGGTTGTTCCCGCCGCGGATGATCTTGTGGCCGGCGATCTCGACGAGGCGGACGGTCTTGGTGTCGCCCGGCTCGAAGCGGACCGCCGCGCCGGCGGGGATGTCGAGGCGCTTGCCGTAGGCGGCGCTGCGATCGAAGCGGAGGGAGGCGTTGGTCTCGATGAAGTGGTAGTGGCTGCCGACCTGAATGGGGCGGTCGCCGAGGTTGGTCACCGCGAGGTCGATGGCGTCGCGGCCTTCGTTGAGGGTGAGTTCGCCGGGGAGGATGGTATACGCACCCGGAGAGTCCTGAGTGCTGAGTCCTGAGTGCTGAGTGAAGAGTGCAAGATCGGGCACGGGGAGGAAGCTCCCGTAGAGGGCGAGGGTGAGGTCGCCGTCTTCTCTGGTGATCGGGTGGTGGACGGTGACGAGCTTGGTGCCGTCGAGGAAGGTACCTTCGACCTGAACGTCGTGAATCATGTCGGGGACGCCGGGCATCACCTGGCGCTTGCCAAGCAATTGGCGGCCGAGGTCCATCAGGTCGGCGACACGGCGGCCGTCGCGGATGAACTCGAGGATCTGCGTGGCGATCAGGGCGACAGACTCGGGGTGGTTGAGACGCACGCCGCGCGCGAGGCGCTTTTGCGCCAGGACGCCAGCCTGGTGGAGGAGGAGTTTATCGAGTTCTCTTGGGGCGAGGTGCATGGGGAGAGTAGTCAGTAGACAGGAGGAATTCCGGTTACCATTTTCGGGTCCAGGGGTCGTTGCCTAAGAGCGCGGTGATGGGCGTTAAAAGGGTGCGGATCGTTTGGGTGACGTGTTCGGTTGTGGGACCCAGGAGACGGAGGATCAGGCCGGCGGGGATGCGGCTGGCGGAGCAGAGTGTCGCGGCGCGGCGCTGCAGGGGTGCCGATTGGGCGGCCTGCAGGATCGCGGGGGCGTGCGGTTCAATGGCTGGGCCGATGAGGATGACGGTGGCGAGACATTCGAACCGGCCGCCTCGGAAGGGGGCATCGATGGGGCCGTCCGATTCGTCGAGCGTCATCGCGTCAGTCAGCGCGAGCTTGTTGTTGATGCGAATCTGGTTGCGGCTTTGGTAGCGCGAGAACGCCCAGCGCTCGCCGCGGGCGCGCCGGCCGCTGCTCAGGGCATCGACCAGCAGAAGCGAAGCAGTGGGGGCGAGGTCGAATTGCTGCTGTTGATCGTAGATCGCGCCGGTGAAGCAGATAATCGGGTCGGGCCAGACGGCAAGGAAGGCGTCATCGGCGAGCGTGGCGCGGAGCGACTGGCGGCAGCCTCGACCGTTGACGCTGCGAAAAACCTTGGTGGCCGACTGCGTGGTGAAAAGGGCGGTCGTGCGTGGGCCGGCGGAGAGATCGATCTGGATGGAATCGCCGGCGACAAGTCCGCCACCGAAAGTGGTGGCGTAGACGGCGGCGGCGCGGCCATGCGTGCGCGGCGCGAGGAGCTTGAGTGGTTGGTGGGAGATCGAGCGAACAACCCGCGTCTGCTGGCCGAGACATTCGAGTTCGATCCGGCCTTCACCGCTGCGGCCCTGATCCATTGCGCCGGCGCGCGGCATCTCCACCATCGCCTCGGTGCGGGTTGGGATCTTCACTCCATCCATGCCTGATCTCGTCTCCTGTTGGCCGCGACGTTAGACCGTCGTGACCCAAAGCGCCACCGCGCCGATCGCCACCGCGCCGCCGCAGATGCGCATCAGCACCGGCAGTTTGATCGTCTGGAAGAGCATGCCGATCGCCAGCCCCGCCGCGAGCAGCAGCGCCGTCGCCAAGGCAAAGCCCGGCGCGTACGCGCTCAGCGAATTTCCCGGCGGCATCTCGGCGACGTGAGCGTAACCGTGAAAGATCGCGAAGAGCCCGACGATCGCCGCCGCCACGCCGAGCGGCAATCGGGCCGCGATCGCGACCATCACGCCCAGCACCAGCACCGACGCGAGAATGCCTTGATCGGCCAAGCGAAGCGTCATGTCCGACGCGGCCATCGCGCCGCCGAGGAGCATGGCCGCCAGGAACGACGCCGGCACGATCCAGCGCGCCTTTCCACCAAGCTGCGTCGCCCAGAGACCCACGGCGATCATCGCCAGCAAATGATCCCAACCAGTGAACGGGTGGGCGAAGCCAGCCGCGCCCGCGGGACCTGTGTCATGCCCCGGGTGGGCACTGGCGACCCCCGCCGTAAGAACGAGGACTGCAATCGCCGCGGACATCCATGCCATTTGACGCTTCATCGCGATACACCTTTCCGCCCGTAAACAACGGGCAAATTCGCTTAGACGCTCAAGTGCGCGTTGATCAGTTCCTCGCTCAACTCCGACGCCTCTCCCTGCGCGACCACCCGGCCGCGGTTCATGACGTAAAATGCGTTTCCGAATTGCCGGACGAAATCCAGGTACTGCTCCACCAGCACGATCGTCATGTTGCGCTTCGTGGCGAGCATGCGCAGCACCTCACCGATCTGCTGGATGATGTTCGGCTGAATCCCTTCGGTCGGCTCGTCGAGCAGGAGCACCTTGGGGTCACCAGCCAGTGCGCGGCCGATTGCGAGCTGCTGCTGCTGTCCACCCGACAGGTCGCCGCCCATGCGGTGGGACATCTGCTTGAGGACGGGGAAGAGCTCATAGATTTCGTCGGGGATGTTTTTGAGCTTATCGGGGCGCGCCTGCAGGCCGACGCGCAGATTTTCTTCGACCGTGAGCTTGGGGAAGATCATCCGTCCCTGGGCGACCCAGGCGAGGCCGACCTTCGCGCGCTTGTTCGCCGGCAGCGACGAGACGTTGCGCTCCCCTAGCCAGACCGCGCCAGCGGATGAGCGGAGCACGCCCATGATCGTCTTGATGAGCGTGGTCTTGCCGACGCCGTTGCGGCCCATGATGCAGGTGATGCAGCCGCTCTGCATCTTCATCCGCACTTCGCGGAGGGCCTGGACGGCGCCGTAGGAGTAGGAAAGGTTGTCGACGCTCAGCATGCGCCTCCCTCGTGGATGAAAGTGCATGTCATCCTGAGGGAGCCTAGCGGCGACCGAAGGATCTGGCTCGGACGTTCGAGGGCAGATCCCTTCGGCAAGCTCAGGGCAGGCTCTTCGCTGCGCTCAGGATGACAGTTTTCGTCTAGCATTTGTTCATACGCCTTTCATCGTCCGAGGTACGCCTCGATCACGGCTGGGTCCTTCTGCACCACGTCCAACGTGCCGTCGGCCAGCACCTGGCCGTTGTCGAGCACGGTCACCCGTGAATTAAGACGACGGACGAAGTCCATATCGTGCTCGATCACGATAATCGTGTGACTTCCCTTGAGCTCCAGCAGCAGCTCGGCGGTCAGCTCGGTCTCTTTATCGGTCAGGCCCGCGGCCGGTTCGTCCACCAGCAGCAGCTTCGGGCTGGCTACGATCAGCATGCTGATCTCCAGCCATTGGCGCTGGCCGTGACTGAGGTATTTCGCTTGGCGATGGGCTTGATCGGCGAGATGCACGCGCTTCAGGATGGAGAAGATCCGGTCGCGCTCATCGGACGTTTCGTTGCTCCAGAGATTGCGGAACACCCCGCGCCGGCCGGGCAGGGCGAGCTCCATGTTCTCGTAGACGGTAATGCTGTCGAAGACCGTGGGGGTTTGAAATTTCCGGCCGATGCCGAGGCTGGCGATCTCGACGTCGGTGAGGTCCGTCGTCTCTCGGAGGTTGAAGAACACGCGCCCCTCAGTGACCTTGGTCTTGCCGCTGATGACGTCGCAGAGCGTGGTCTTGCCCGCGCCGTTGGGGCCGATGACGACGCGCAGTTCGTTGAAGTGGACGGAGAATTCCTTGATGTTGAGCGCGACGAAGCCGTCGAAATCCACCTTCACGTCCGTAAGGTAGACGATGTTGCTCTGGAGCTTGTCGAGATCGACGCCTGGCTTGGCGAGGAGGAGGGGTTTCATCAGTGTGCGCCCTCCGCTGCGATGGCCGCGCCGGCGGTTGGCGCTTGGGCGGCAAGAGGCGGGGATGCCGGACGATCATTGCCGCGCGTGAGGTTTCGCCACGCGCCCATCAGGCCGTCGGGGAAGAGCAGCACGACGCCAACGAAGAGGCCGCCTTCGACGAATGGCCACGCCTTGGGAAGCCACGACGTCAGCGTGCTCTCGGTGTAGTTGACGAGTAGCGCCCCCAGCACCGCGCCGGTGAGCGTGCTGCGGCCGCCGATCGCGACCCACAGCACCATCACGATCGATTCCAGCGGCTCCATTTTGTACGGAGTGATGATCCCGTTCTGCGGGGCGTAGAGCATGCCGCCGATGCCGGCGATCACCCCCGCTGCGGTGAAGGCGAAGGCCTTGATCGTGACAGGCTGAAACCCGGCGAAGCGGAGGCGGCTTTCGTTGTCGCGCACGGCGAGGAAAAGCCGCCCGAGTCGCGAGGCGACGACGTAGCGGCAGGCGAGGAAGATCGCGATCAAGGCGAGGACGGTGATGTAATAGAGGCCAAGCCGCGTCGTGGGGGCCCGGAGGTCGAAGCCAGCGAGCGTCTCGAAGTTCGTCAGGCCGTTGGTGCCGCAGAGGCGGGTCTCGTTGCGGCGGAAGATCAGGCACGCCGCCACGACGGTCGCCTGCGTGATGATCGAAAAGTAAACGCCGCGGACACGGCTGCGAAACGTGAAATAGCCAAACACAAAAGCCACCAAGGCCGGGATCGCCATGCCCAGGATGATTGCTGCCCCCAGCGTTCGGAACGGTTTCCAGAATGCCGGCAACTCGAACCCTTCGACCACGCTGGTAACGACGTAAAGGCAGCGCGGGATGCCGGCACCATCCAGCGGGCCGTGCAGCGCCATGTGCATGCCGATCGCGTATCCGCCCAGGCAGAAAAACATCGCCTGGCAGAGGCTCAGGATGCCGCAGTAGCCCCAGATCAGATCGATTCCCAGTGCGACAATCGCATAGCAGAGGAAGCGCCCGAGCTGGTTGACAACGATGATGTCGATCGCCCCGACCTTGTAGAGGCCGGGCATGACGACCAGCAGGAAGAGCATGATCGCGGCGGCAAAGCCCCATTCGATGCGGCGCACCATCAGCGGGCGCGCATCGCCGGGTGCCTGGTAGTTGAGCATGGCCGGAGCGGCATCAGACATCTGCGAGCCTCCCCTTGGCCGGGAACAGGCCCGACGGCCGCCACTGCAGGAACATCACCACGAGCCCAAGAATGATTACCTTCGCCCAGACCGTCTGGAAGATCGGTTCGAGCAGCTTGTTGATCATGCCGATGCCCGCCCCCGCCCAGATCGCCCCGGCGAGCTTCCCGACGCCGCCGGACACGACGACCAGGAACGAATCGATAATGTAATTCTGCCCCATGTTCGGCGTGACGCCTTCAATGGCGCTGAGCGCGCACCCGGCCATCCCCGCGAGGCCCGCCCCCAGGCCGAAGGTGTACATGTCCACGCGCCGCGTCGGCACGCCCAGTGCGCCGGCCATCGCGCGGTTTTGCGTCGTCGCCCGCAACAGCAGGCCCAGTTTCGTGCGCGAGGTGATCACGTGCATCAACATCACGCACGCGATGCAGAAGCCGATCGCAAAGAGCCGGTTGTACGGCAGTACGACGTCCGGCACGACTTCCCACCCGCCCTGGAGCCAGCTCGGCGCCTTCACGCCGATGTTGTCGCCGAAGTACACCCGCACGGCCTGCGTCAGCACCAGGCCGATCCCGTAGGTCGCGAGCAGCGTGTCGAGCGGGCGGCCGTAAAGCCGCCGCACCACCGTCGCTTCGATCAACATGCCAACCCCCGCCGCGATCACGAACGAGAACGGGATCGCCAGCACG
>JAQGHM010000275.1 GCA_028291615.1 Phycisphaerales bacterium
CCCGGGCGCGTTAGCTCCCTTAGCGTTGGTCGAAATCTCCCCGCCGTTGACCAGTTGAATCAGCGGCGAGCTCACGACCACCGTCGCCCCCGTGCCGGTCGAATCTTTCTCATTCGCCCCCGAAACGCCCGTCACGTTATTCTGCCCGCGCGAGTCGAAGCGCAGGTCATGCCGCGCCCGCACGGTGATCGTGCCGCCGTTCCCCGTCCCTTCAACAGCCGACGTGATCTCCGCCCCGTTCCGCACGCCGATCCGCCGCGCCTCCAGCCTGATCGACCCCGCCTGCCCGCTCCCCGCCGCCGCCCCCGCAACGTTCCGCAGCTTCCGCGATCCCGCCGAGACGACATCCCCCGCCGGCACGCCGTCCGCCAGCGCGATGCGATCGGCGGCGACAGTAATTGCGCCACCGTGCGCCGGGCCATACGTGTCGGCGTTCAGGAACGAAGCGCCCGAAACGTTCAGCAGCCCACTCAACCTGACATCGATCGCGCCGCCATTGATGAAGACCGTCGAGACCGCCAATTGGCTGCCGTTCGACAACGTCAGGTCTTCCGCGCGGACGCGCACGCTGCCGCCATTGGTCGAAGAGAGCGCCCCTTCCTCCACCGCGACCTTTCCCAAAAGACTAAATCCGCTCAGCCGAGAGACCGACGCCGGGTCCGCCGCATCCAGCGTCACCACGCCGCTAGATCCGACGCTCACCACGTTCACCGCGCCACCGCTCGCCTGCACCAACGCCGTCTCACCGTTGCCGCGGATGCTCACGTCGCCGCCGACGATCGACAGCGTCCGCCCGTCCACCGCAATCAATCCCTGCTGGCTGGTGCTGGTCTGCACGCTGATCTTCGCCGGCGTGCGCGAGACAAACCCAAACGCGCTCGGCGACGCGGCGGTGAGAACGCTCTCCGCCGGCGTCGCCGCATCAAACCGCCCATGCTTCCCCAGCGCCAGGTATCCCGCCGTCGTCACCACCACCGCCCCATCCGCGCTGATCGTCGCCCGCGTCGAGCCCGGAGCGACGATTACACCCGAAGGATTGATGAAGTAAAAGTTCGCCCCCGGGATCGCTACCGTGATGTCACCTGCCAGCGTCGAAGCCTTGCCCCCGGTCACGCGGCTGATCACGTTCTTCACATCGCTGCCCCCCGTGAACACCGCCGATTCATCCGCCGCCAGGTCGAATGTGCGAAAGCTGTGGAACAGATTCCCCCCCACCTGCCGCCCCATCGCCGGCGTGATCAGCTTGGGCGTCCCGCCCACCACCCCGCCCCGCGAAAAACTCTTGTCGAGCACCACCTCCGCGCGAGCGGCCCCGACCATGACAAGCAGAAACCCCATCGCAACCCGCGCCATCCGGCACATCCCGCGCCCGCCCCCCGAACTACCGCGAAATTTAGTCGTGCCGCATCCTATTTCGTTGACTCCCTCGGAAGCGCCCGATCTAATGGCCGGTCGACCGCCAACATCACAAACCTTTTAGCCGGCTCGCTTGCGGGCCGTGTCCAAGTGCATAGTGCTCGATTCACGCGCTCATATTTACCGTGGGCCTAGCGAAGTTTCTACCGGAGAACGTCTCATGTCCCCCCCGCGACGGTCCATCCCGTCCGCCGCCACCCTGGAGCCGCTCGAAGCGCGGCGGATGTTCGATTCCAATCCCACCTTCAACTATGTCGACGCCGCCCTCTCCGCCGGCCAACTCTTCCAGACCCAGAGCGGCCAGCTCCAGAACTTCCTGATCACCGACGGCGGCACCGGCGACCAGAGCACCTACCAGGTCCGCACCTTCAAATTCACGCCGACCGCTGCGACGCAGGTGCGCTTCCTCCTCTCCGCCTCCAATCCCGTCGGCACTGCCACCAAGTTCTCCTTCTCTCTCTACGATGACAATCACAACGGCGGCGGCGGCACCGGCGGCGACGGCCTCCTCCAGGAAACCTTCGACACCCCCGTCGCCGGACTCCCGCAGGATGTCCCCGCCAGCCAGACCGTCACCTCCTCGTTCGTCACCCTCCAGGCCGGCGAGACCTACTTCATCCGCCTCCTCGCCGATGGCGACTTCCTCCAGGCCGGTGGCAACGGCGCAGCCGCGGGCGTCAATTACAGCTTCACCATGCAGCAACCGGGTGCTGACCTCACGCCCCCCACCGCCACGCTCATGACCGCCCTGCGCGTCCGCACCGTCGGCGGCACCTTCTACAAGTTCGTCATCCGCTACTACGATCGCAACTCCATCAACCTCGCCAACGTCGACAGCTCCGACGTGATCGTCACCGGCCCCGGCGGCTTCTCCTCCGGCGTGCGCCTCCTCTCCAAAACCGCCGTCAGCAGCCGCGCCGTCGATGCCTTCTACCGGCTGGCCGCACGCGGCGGCGCATGGGATCGCGGTGACAACGGCCTCTACACCATCACCCAGGTCGCCGGCCAAGTCACCGACCCCGCCGGCAATTCCGCCCCCGCCGTCGATATCGGCCAGTTCACCGTCCGCATCGCCAAGGGCGCTGTCGCCAAGCCCGCCGCCGTGCCTGCGCTCGCTGCCAACACGTTCTCCAGCACGTTCGTCTTCGACCACAACGAATCCGCAGTCTGGGCATGATCGCAGGGGGTCCTGATGGCGCAAACGATCTATCGCAAACCCGTCCCGCCTCCCGCGGTCAAGATCGATGTCCAGGACGTGCTGTCGCGCGTCCGCAAATACGAGCGCAGCTTCCGCAGCCGCTGGGTGTTGATGATCGTCCTCGGCATGATCGCCCTCTGGATCGGCCCGCTCCTCGCCGCCACCATTCTCTGGGTCCTCCAGTTCCACGTCGGCGGCATCCCCGATAGCTGGGGCTACCTCTTCGCCTGGAGCATCGGCCTGATCCCGCTCCTCTTCCTGATGGAGTGGATGACCCGCGGCGCATTCATGGACGACGCCGTTGACGGCATCGGCGGCACGGACAACATGTCCGCCTCCTTCAGCCACCGCCAGATGGCGACGCTCGCGCTCTTAACCGAGATCAGCCTCTGGGGCCCGCGCATCATCCTCACCGCCCTGCGCCGCCTGAGCGGCGCATCCCGCCTGGGCCGTGATCCTCAGCCCGCCGCCGCCGCCGTGCTCGCCGTCCTCCTCCGCCGCGAAGATGGCACCCCCAGCGCCACAGTCCTCACCCAAAGCGGCCTAGCCGCCGACCCCTTCGGTGACGCCCTAGCCTACCTCACCTACCACGAGTGGATCGACATCAGCAAAGACGGCCTGCAACTCTGGATCCTCACCGCCGCCCGCAAGCGGCTGGTCTGATGATCTGAACGCGAACCGTCATCCAGAGGGAGTTTCAACGACCGAAG
>JAQGHM010000280.1 GCA_028291615.1 Phycisphaerales bacterium
TCCCGCGCCGGCCGCGCCCGCTACTCCTGTTGACGCCAGACCGCGCCGGCCGTTGAAGAAGGCGTACTTCCTCCAGCCCACGGGCGCCTCGCTCGTCGAGCAGTTCAAGACGCTCAAAGATGCCGGCTTCGATGGGCTGCAACTTAACCTGCCGGACACCAAGATGCCGGTCGATGTCATTGCCGAAGCGCTCAAGACGAGCGGCCTACAACTCGAAGGGACGTGTGACGCCCATCATTGGCGGCTTCATCTCTCGGACCCCGATGCTTCGATCCGCAAAGCCGGCCTCGACGCGCTGATGGAGTCCATGCGCCAGTGCAAGACGCTCGGCGGCACGTCGGTGCTGCTGGTGCCGGGCTTGGTGGATGAGAAGGTCTCGTACGATGACTGTTACAAGCGCTCACAGGAAGAAATTCGCAAAGCCATTCCGCTGGCGAATGAGTTGGGCATCAAGATCGCGGTCGAAAACGTCTGGAACAGTTTCCACCTAAGCCCGATCGAGGCCGCACGGTATGTCGATGAGTTGGAGTCGCCGATGGTCGGCTGGTACTTCGACATCGGCAACGTGATCAACTTCGGCTTCCCCGAGCAGTGGATTCGCATCCTGGGCAAACGGATCGTGAAGATCCACGTGAAGGAATTCCATAAAGAGCGAGCCGACAAGGAGGGGAAGTGGGCGGGGTTCAAGGTCGAGTTGCTGGGCGGGACGAACAAGTGGCCTTTGATCATGAAGGCGCTGGACGACGTCGGCTATACCTCGCCGGATCATTGGGCCACGATCGAGATGGGCGGCGGCGACGCGAATCGAATGAAGACGCTCAGCGGTCAGCTTGATCGGATTCTGGAATCGTAGCGCTATGACTCAAACCACCCCAACGCCGGTCCTGGAGTACGGTCCCGCGGAACCGCGGCTCACCTCCGCGCAGTGGAAGTCGGGCATCGCGGCGTGGCTGGGTTGGTTGTTCGACGGCCTGGACATGCACCTGTTCGGGATGGTGGCGGTGCCTTTCGTGACGCTGCTGCTCGCGGACATGGCACGCGATCCATCGATCAACATGGACAACGCCGTCAAGATGCGCTCGGGGCTGATCCAGGGAGCGTTCCTGATCGGCTGGGCGATCGGCGGGGGATTCTTCGGCCGGATCGGCGATCGCCTCGGCCGCTCGCGGGCGCTGGCGCTAACGGTACTGACCTATGCCTGCTTCACCGGCCTCTCCTTCTTCGCGACCCAGTGGTGGCACCTATTGATCTTCCGTTTCCTCGCGGCGCTGGGGATCGGCGGGGAATGGGCAGTGGGCTCGTCGCTGCTTTCGGAAACCTGGCCTAAGAGCTGGCGGCCGTGGATCGCCGCCGGCCTGCAGACGGCGGTCAACATCGGCGTGCTGCTCGCGTACGTCACGGCGTGGGTGCTGGCGCCGTATCACCCCAAGTACGTGTTTCTCGTCGGCGTGCTGCCGGCGTTCATCGTCTTCTGGATCCGCCGCGCGGTGCCCGAGCCCGCGGAATGGCACGCCGCCCAGGCCGCCGTCACCCAGCATCCGTCCATCCGCGAGCTTTTCCGCGGACCGGCCCGCCGGATCACGCTCCTCACGATCATGGTCTGCGCCTGCTCGCTGACGGCGTGGTGGGCGTTCATGTTCTGGATGCCGCAGCTCGTGCGCGAACTCCCCGACATCAAGGCCTGGCCCGACACCGACCGCAAGCGCCTCTACAGCACCGCGCTGATGATCCCGGTGCTGGTGTCGATCCCGGGCAACTTTTTCGCCGGCTGGCTCGCCAAGTTGATCGGGTTCCGCCAGGCGATCGCGGTCCTCTGCATCGGCTTTGGCGCGGCGATGTTTGCGGCCTTCGTGACCACCCACGCGTGGCGGCCGATGCTGTATTTTTACATCCCGCTGGTCGGGTTTTTCTCGGGGATCTTCGGGCTCTTTACGATGTACCTGCCGCCTCTCTTTCCCACGCTGCTTCGCACCACCGGGGCGGGCTTCTGCTACAACATCGGGCGAATCGTCACGGGGATTGGGGTCGTCTTCTTCGGCTATCTCGCGGTGAGCCAGAGCGGCCAGCAACAGGGAAATCTCCGCCTGCCGCTCCTGTATGGCGCCTTTCTCTTCATACCGGCCATGGTGGCGGCGCTGGCGCTCCCGGAACTGAAGGACGCAGACGCAGCCTCGCCGACCGAGCCGATCGATTGAGCCGGAACTTCCTCCCGGCCCGTGCGTCCAAAGCGCACGCTCACAGGAAGGAACTCCCCATGCGCTCGCTCTTCATCCTCCCCCTGCTGCTCAGCTCGTCGTTCGCCCTCGCCCAAGCCCCGCAACTGCTCGTCAAGAACCCGGACAACCCTGCCGAGAAGCCGCATCCGATCACGCTCGCCAAGGCGGATGTTCAGCTCTTCATCGCGGGCCAGCTCTGCCGCACGACGATGACGCTGACCTTCCAGAACGACGCCGACCGCGTCCTCGAAGGGGAACTGGTCTTCCCGCTGCCCGAAAACGCGACCGTCTGCGGCTACGGCCTGGACGTGGGCGGGCAGATCGTCGAAGCCGTCACCATTGAAAAGGAGAAAGCTCGCGTCGTCTTTGAATCCGAAACCCGCCGCGGGATCGATCCGGGCATCGTCGAGCAGGTGCAGGGGAATAACTTCCGCACGCGCGTGCATCCGATTCCGGCGAAGGGGACGCGGACCATCCGCGTGCAGTACGTCTCCGATCCGTCCGCCGCCGGCGATCAACTCGTCTACAAGCTGCCGCTGCAGTGGCCAGGCTCGACGCCCGAGTTAACGGTCGAGGTCGAAGCGATCTCCGCTAGCGCGCCCAAAGTCGAAGCGCTGCCCGAGTTGAAGTTCCAATCCGACGGCGATCATCACATCGCCCGGCAACGCATCGAGAAGGCCGCCATCGCCGTCCCGGTCGTCGCGACCTTGCCGGCGGCATCCCTTAAGCCAGCAGTGGTTGAGAAACGCACCCATTCCGCCGTATCGCTCGAGAACCTCGATCCGAAGACGGTCGAACAGTTCGCGCGGACCGACTACTACTTCGTCGCCACTGATCTTCCGACCCCCGCACCCACCACGACCACCGCGACCCGGGCCAAGGCCGGCCGCATTGCGATCGCCTGGGACGCCTCGCTATCGCGCGGTAAAGTCGATCACGCGAAGGAATTTGAGTTAATCAAGAATCATCTCGCCGCGCTGGGTGACGTGATCGTCGACGTCGTTCCCTTCCGCAACGTCCCCGAAGCAGCGAAGACCTTACGCATTACCCGGGGCGACAGTGCCAAACTGCTCGAACACCTGGCTGCGCTGCCCTACGATGGCGGCACGAGTCTTTCCTCGGTTGAATTCACCCGCCGGTCCCGCATCCAGGACGAGACCCTCCCCAACATTGACTACTGGCTCCTCTTCACCGATGGCCTTTCCAATCTCGGCCCGGACCTTCCCGCCAAGGTGGAAGCGCCCGTCTACGCGATCTCCAATGATCCCCGCTCCAACCACAACCTGCTCCGCCGCCTCAGCGCATCCTCCGGCGGCCAGTATCTGAACCTCGAAGCGCTCACGGCCGATCAAGCCCTCGCTGGATTAACCGCCAGCCCCTTCTCCCTCCTCTCGATCGACGCCGATCCGAAGGAGATTGCCGACATCTACCCGCGTCTCCCGCAGCCAGTGCAGGGGCGCGTCACGATCGCCGGGCGATTGCTCGCACCCACCGCGACCCTGACGCTGAATTATGGCCGCAATGGCGCCGTCACCCAGCGCGTCCCCATCACGCTCGTCCAGGCCGGCGCATCGGAGATGAACCTCGTCTCGCGCTACTGGGCCCAGCTCAAGCTCACCGACCTCTCAGCCAACCTCGATCGCAACGAAATCGAGATCACCGCGCTGGGCAAGCAGTTCAACCTCGTCACGCCGTACACGTCGATGATCGTCCTCGAAACGCTCGACCAGTACCTGCGCCACAAGATCATCCCCCCCAAAAGCCGCGGCGAAATATACAGCCAGTTCATGCAGCAGATCGAGCAGCAGCAGGCGGTGGCGCAGAAGGACGAGCGGGCCAAGATCGACCGTGTGGTGACGATGTGGAACAACCGCGTCGCCTGGTGGAATCAGGAGTTTAAGTACGCGGCGGATTTCAAGTACAAGGAGCCGCAGCAGAAAAAGGAACCCGCGCTGGCGACGGCGGAGGGTGCGTTGAGTGAGGACGTCGTGCGCATCAGGCGCTCAGATGGCGCCACGCCCACGACCGGTCGCCCCGCCGCGGAAGCCCGAGCCGGACTACGCGGCGCAGATACCGCTGCCGCCGCGCCCGCTGCGGATCCCATAGCGCCCGCAGCCGCGACTCCGCCGGCGCCTTCGCCCGCCGCAGTAACACGAGTGTACGATGCGCGAGACCTGGCTGTCCAAGTCCCGGATTTTGATCATGCACCTTCGTTTTCCCTGTCTGACCAAAGCCGCCAGGCACCGCGCGGTGGCGGCGGCGGTAGCGGCGGGGGTGGTCTCTTCGGCGGCGGCGGGGGACGGCCGGAGCACCTTTACAGGGGATCCGTCGTAAACCCGAGCAGCGCGATAAGGGCCAATGGCGATGTGAACATTGATGGCGTCGTTGATGCCGCCATCGCCCTTAGACCCTGGTCGCCCGACACGCCCTATCTCAAGTCCCTCCAATCCGCCCCGGCAGAACAGGCGTACACCGTCTATCTCAAAGAGCGTAAATCCTACGAATCCTCCCCCGCCTTCTACCTCGACTGCGCCGACTTCTTCGCCAAGCCCAACCCCGACCTCGCCCTCCGCATCCTCACCAACATCCCTGAGCTTGCCCTGGATGATGGCCGCCTCCTCCGCATCGCCGCCCATCGCCTGCAGCAGCTCAAGGAGCTGGACCTGGCGATCGACCTCTTCGAGCGAATCGTCCGCCTCCGTCCGGAAGAGCCGCAATCGTTCCGCGACCTCGCCCTCGCCCTGGCCGACCGCGCCGACGCCGCCATCGTCCGCAAGGACGCCGACCGCGCCCGCTCCGACTATCAGCGAGCCGTCGACCTCCTCCACAAGGTCGTCATGAACCCGTGGGATCGCTTCGAAGAGGTCGAGGTCATCGCCCTCACCGAAGCCAACCGCATCCTTGCGCGCGTGAATTCACTCAGCACTCAGGACTCCCCACTCAGGACTTTGAAGAATCCCTTCGATCCCCGCCTTACCCAACTCCTCGACCCCGACCTCCGCATCGTTATGACCTGGGACACCGACAACACCGACATCGACCTCCACGTCACCGAGCCCACCGGCGAAACCTGCTTCTACAGCCACAACCGCACCGTCATCGGCGGCGCACTCTCCAAGGACTTCACCCAAGGCTACGGCCCCGAGGAATACCTCCTCAAAAAGCTGATGCCCGGCGAGTACAAGATCCAGGCCCATTTCTTCGGCAGCCGCGATCAGCAATTCGTCGGCCCCACCACGGTGCAAGCCACAATCATCACCCACTTCGGCCGTCCGGATGAAAAGCGCCAGGCGATCACCCTGCGTTTGAAGGATGCGAAGGACATGGTCGATATCGGGACGGTAACCTGAAGTGAAGGATGAATCGAACGGGAAGCATTTTTTGATTCATCCTTCATCCTTCATCCTTCATCCTTCATCCCTCCGCCTTCATCCCTCCGCCTTCATCCTCGAATTTGCCCCCCATCCCCCTTCCTGATATATCCATCGCGAACCTTCGCCCGCGGAGCATTCGCCGATGGACACGTCTTCTTCACCCGCCCCTGATCTGCGCGCCGCCCACGACGCTCACATTTCCCCCAATTCCAGGCTCGGCCTCGCACTCTTCGCCGTCTACCTCGCGCTCTACCTCGGCTTCATGGGGATCGCCGCCTTCAAGTACGAGCTCTTCGCCTCCACGCCCTTCGGCGGCGTCAACCTCGCCATCCTGTACGGCATGGCGCTGATCGTTGCGGCCCTCGTCCTCGCCCTGATTTACATGATGCTCTGCAAACCCGAACGCTGAACCCCGCCGCCCGCACACAAGACTCCCATGCATCACCCGACCTCCCTTCTCGCCATCGCCATCTTCAGCTTCTTCGTCGGCGCCGTGCTGTTCCTCAGCTTCTACCTCGGCTCCAAGGCCAAGAGCGCCAAGGGATACTACGCTGCCCACGGACAGGTCGGCTGGTTCGTCAACGGCATCGCCTTCGCCGGCGATTACCTCTCGGCCGCCAGCTTCCTGGGCATCTGCGGGATGATCGCCTTCTACGGTTACGACGGCTTCCTTTACTCCATCGGCTACCTCGCCGGGTGGGTGGTTGCGCTCTTCGTCATCGCCGAGCCGATCAAGCGGCTGGGAAAGTTCACCTTCGCCGATGCGCTGGATGCGCAGTTCCACTCGCGCGGCATCAAGATCACCGCCGCCATCTCGACGCTGGTCGTCTCGATCTTTTACCTGATCCCGCAGATGGTCGGCGCGGGGGCGCTGATCCAGCCGCTGCTGGGCCTGCGTCACGAGTGGGGCGTGATCATCGTCGGCGTTGCCGTCATCATCATCGTCGTCACCGCCGGCATGGTCTCGACCACCTGGGTGCAGTTCATCAAGGGTTCGCTGCTGGTCTTCTTCTGCACGATCCTGGTCATCATGATCCTCTCGCGCGGCCTGCACACGTCGCCCCCCAGCAAGCCGCAGGTCGTCATCAAGGTCGATGGGAAGAACCAGATCAACGGCCAACCGATCGACGAGAAGAACAACCTCACGCCCGTCGGTCACGTCCTCGAGCTGCCCGGCGGCAAGACCGAAACCGGCCCCCTCGGCCCGGTCGAGTACCTTCGCACGCTGCAGAATTCAAAGATCGAAACCTACAAGAAGGAAGTCAAAGGCGACGTCACCACCTACACACCCGTCGCGCAAAAAGGCGCCGATCTCCTCACCCCCGGCGGCTATTTCAAGGACATCAAGGCCGGCACCTGGAAGGGCAAGCTCAACTTCCTCTCCCTCATGCTCGCCCTCTTCTGCGGCACCGCCGCCCTGCCGCACATCCTGATCCGCTACTACACGGTGAAGGACGCCGCCTCGGCCCGCAAGTCCACCGTCGTCGGCATCGCCGCCATCGGGTTCTTCTACGTGCTGACGCTCTTCCTGGGCCTGGGGGCGATGACCAGCGGCAACCTCGACCCAACCGACTCCAACATGTCCGCCCCCCTGCTCGCCAAGAGTTTTAATCCGATCCTGTTCGCGATCATCAGCGCCATCGCCTTCACCACCGTGCTCGGCACGGTCTCCGGCCTGATCATGGCCGCCAGCGGCGCGGTCGCCCACGACATCATGGGCAGCTTCATGAAGATGGAGATGGACGACCACGCCAAGGTCCGCGCTGGCAAGATCGCCAGCGTCGTCGTCGGCATCATCGCGATCGGCCTTGGGATGGCGTTCAAGGCGTTCAACGTCACCTTCCTGGTCGGCTGGGCCTTCAACATCGCCGCCAGCGCCAACCTCCCGGCGCTGGTGATGCTCCTCTTCTGGCGCGGCACGACGAGACAAGGCATCACCGCCAGCATCACGGTAGGCCTGCTCTCCAGCCTCGCCTGGATCATGCTCAGCGGCGACGCGTACCTGAACCTCTACGGCAAGCCCGCCGCCGATGCGCCGATGCCCTTCAACCAGCCCGGCATCGTCACGATCCCGCTGGGGTTTCTGGTGCTGATCGTGGTGTCGGTGATGACGCACAGCACCGGCCGGCGGCGGGGCCATGACGTTGTCGCGGTCGCAGCACGCTGATCGCCCGCGAATGGACGCGAACAGACGCTAATGAATTGAATCTCCGCCATTCGCGTTCATTCGCGTCTATTCGCGGGTGAACTCTCCATCTCCTTCGCCTCCTCCGTGGCGGAGCCTGCTGCTTTGGGGCCTCGCGCTTCACTCCACCGTTCGCGCCATTTGACTTTTCACTTTCAACCCAGAACAGTACGCCCACCATGGTTGAAATCACCACCATCTACAACGGCCAGTTCCGCACCACCGCCACCCACGGGCCCAGCGGCGGCACGCTCATCACCGACGCCCCCAAAGACAACATGGGCAAAGGCGAGGCCTTCTCCCCCACCGACCTCGTCGCTACCGCCCTGGCCACCTGCATCCTGACCACCATGGGCATCGTCGCCCAGCGGCACAACCTCGACATCACCGGCGCTACCGCCAAGGTCACCAAGGAAATGGTCACCACGCCGATCCGCCGCATCGGCCGGCTCCCCGTCACCGTCCACATGCCGCGCAAGCTCAGCGAAGAAGACCAGAAGCGCCTGGAAAACGCCGCCCACACCTGCCCGGTGCACAAGAGCCTCCACACCGACATCGAAGCGCCGATCACCTTCACGTGGGGATGAGCAAGAAAGGCTGAAGGCGGAAGGATGAAGGCTGAATCAGAAAATGCCGCCGCCGCTCCGATTCATCCTTCATCCTTCATAATTCATCCTTCCCCCCCTTCGCGTACTCGCTATGGCGTAATGGCCTTCCTCTGCGTCCTCTCCTTCCTCACCTACTTCGACCGCGTCTGCATCGTCCGCGCTCAGGGGGATATCCAGAGTGATCTCCATCTCACCGACGGCCAGTTCGGCCTCATCCTGGGCGCGTTCTGGTTCGCCTACGCCCTCTTCGAAATCCCCAGCGGCTTTCTCGGCGACCGCTACGGCGCGCGCGGCACGCTCACCCGTATCGTCCTCGCCTGGAGCTGCTTCACAGCACTCTCCGGCTCCGCCACCGGGTTCGTTTCGCTCCTCACCTTCCGC
>JAQGHM010000311.1 GCA_028291615.1 Phycisphaerales bacterium
TCGTCGATCCGCCTGAGCCTTCCGGCGCACGGCGAATCGATCAGCTTCACGCTTTCGATCTGGGGCGGGGCGAAGGAGAACCTGGGCGCGTTGTCGGCATCGCTGACCAAGGGGGAGGCGGTGGATCTGCATATCTTGAGCAAGGGGGGCGCGGGCCTGTGGAAGGAGACGGTCGAGACCAAGGCGGTGATGGGGAAGGACGACAAAGCGTATACCGTTGATACGTTCGAGCCGCCGTTCAAGAATCCGTACAACGCGGTGATGCGCTTCGGCGGGTTTGATTTTATGCCGGACGGCAAGACTGCGGCGGTCTCGACGTGGAGCGGGGATGTCTGGCTGGTGTCGGACATCAGCGGTTCGCCGGAGCGGGTGACGTGGCGGCGGATTGCGTCGGGGTTGTTTGAGCCGCTTGGCTTGAAGGTGCGGGATGGGGAGATCTTCGTGCATTGCCGCGATGGGCTTTGGCGATTGAAGGATTTGAACGGCGACGGCGAGATCGATTTCTATGAAGCGTTTAACAACGACGTACACAACAACCCGTTTTTTCACGAGTTCGCGTTCGACCTGCAGGCGGACAAGGAAGGGAACTTTTACTTTGCCAAGGCGGGGCCGGTGAATCCGGGCGGGTCCGGGTTTCAGAAGCCGCGCAGCGACCATAACGGGACGCTGATGAAGGTGAGCGCGGATGGGAAGTATCTCGAAGTGCTGGCCACGGGGTTTCGCGCGCCCAATGGGATCGGCATCAACCCGGAGACGGGGCAGTTGACGACGGGGGACAACGAGGGGACGTGGGTGCCGATGTGCCCGATCCACTGGATCACGCCGGGCTATTTCGCGGGCGTGGTGGATACGGCGCACAAGGAGATGAAGAGCACGGGGAAGAAGCCGGACCTGAGCGAGCGGCCCAAGCCGATCTGCTGGATGCCCAAGAACATCGACAACAGCGGTGGCGGGCAGGTCTGGTGCCTGGGCGACAAGTGGGGGCCGTTCAAGGGGAACCTGCTGCACACGTCGTATGGGACGTGCTCGCTCTATAACGTGATGTATGAGTTTGTGGACGGGACCATTCAGGGGGGCGTGACGCGGTTTCCGTTGCAGTTTAATTCGGGGATGAATCGGCCTCGGTTCAGTCCATTTGACGGGCAGTTGTACATCTCGGGGTTGACGGGTTGGCAATCGAGCGGCGCGAAGGAGGCGGCGCTGCAGCGCGTGCGGTATACCGGGAAGCCGGTGCACATGGCCAATGGGTTGCACGTGACCAAGAGCGGCGTGGAGATCACATTCACGAATCCGCTGGATGCCCAGACTGCGGTGGACGCGGGAAACTGGAGCGTGGATCAGTGGAACTATGAGTGGGCGGAGCACTACGGGACTTCGTTCTACTCGACGACCGATCCGACGAAGAAGGGCGGGAACACCGTCAAGGACGCGGTGGAGATCAAGTCGATCAAGCTGAGCGCGGATGGGCGGACAGTTTCGCTGGAGCTGGCGGAGGTTAAGCCGGTGATGCAGATGAACGTGAAGTACAACATCAAGGCTGCGGACGGGACGGCGATTAAGAGCGAGCTTTATAACACGATCAATAAGGTGCCGGGATCGGATGCGGTGGCGGGGAATGGGGTGGCGCGTTTGGCGCATTAAGTTGAGATGGGGCAGTAAGATGCGGGAGACTGCCAGAATGGCAGGTGGCTTCGTTTCGCACGGGCGCGCGGTGGGGGTGATAAGATGGGTAAGAGAAAATCTGCGTTTTGTTAAAACCGTGCATTTCCATGCAATTTCGTGCATTGGGGTTTGGGGGTGGGTGGGGGCGCAGATGGAGCGGGATGAGATCGAGGCGGGGCGCGCGGGATTGAGCATGGAACCTCCCCTTTTCTTGACAGTGGGATTGTATCTAACATATTGCGAACTGTCAACTTGAATCCGTCGAGCGAAAACTTGCCGATGCCGGTGCGCGAGCGGACAATCCGCTTGGCCGAATGAGCGGATGCTATTCTGCGCGGCTGGTCGGATCGTTCGTCGGCTCGCGTCGTGGCGAAGCTTGTGACCCTCATTCTCGTCCTCCTCTTCGCGGGCGCTTGCCCCAGCGGCCGAGGTAACATGCAGACGCCCTTCACTCCGATCGAAGCGTGGTTGCGGTCTAACGCGCCGCCTTTGGGTGCGATGCTCAACCCTCCAGCGACTGGGGAGTCGATCTCGGCGTTTGAGACGGGAACGGGATTGAAGATGCCGCCCGCGGTACGGCGCCTGTACCTGATCCACGACGGGGAAGCGGGCGGCTCGGACGGCATTTTCGGCTGTTGGAAGATGCTTCCGCTCGCGGAGATCCGGAACGAGATCGAGCTCATCGGCGAAGCCGGGATAATTCCCATCTTTCGCTCGGGGGGCGGCGACCTGTATTACGTGAAGAGTCTGGACCCCGGGAAGCCGGACCAGCGCTTGCTTGAGTGGTGGCATGAGAATCCAAAGAAGGCTCGCGAGGTTGCTCCCGATATCGACACGTTCCTCGTCGAGTTCGCGCAGAAGTTGCAACGGGGACAATTCGTTTACCGCCCGGACGAGCTGGCGGCACTGATCGATCGCGACGAGCTTTGATCGCGCCGATTGAGCGGATGTTATTCTTCGTGGCCGGTGAGATTAATCGCTAGTTAGTCACCTATGAGGCGTCTGCGCTGGATCATTCTCTTCGTCGTCATTGCCAGCGGCGTCTTAGCATTTCTGGCTTGGCCGCGGGGTGTGCGGGCGATCATCCACAACACCGGTACTACCGCGATGCGCGACGTGCGGGTGAATGTCACTGGCCGATCGTATTGGGTTGGCGATCTAGGCCCCGGCGAAAGCCGCGCGATACGGGTCAAGCCGATCGGAGAATCGCACATCGTTCTGTCCTATGCTGATGGCAGCGAAGTGGCGCGGCGGTTGACCGTGGATTGTTACTTTGAGTCTGGGTACTCCGGTAGCATCGCAGTCGAGGTAGCCGATGGGGTGGTCGCGAACGTGGATGATCGCATCCGCCTGGCGATGTGGTAGCGGTGGTTAGCCAAAGGCTGCAGCGGCGGACCGGCGCGGCGGTATAGTCGTTAAGGGTCCGGCGTTGCGTCTCCAGCCGGTGCAGACGTGAAGTTCCTACTTTGAGGGCCTGATAGTCTGATTAGAGGAATTGAAGAATTCAATCATCTGTTTTATTGGAAGAGGCGTCGCAAGACACCAGCGACCTCCGTGGATCACTTGGTGGGAATGGGTTTTTTTAAGCTCGAAACAGCTTTGTGGTCGCCAAGTGACCCACTCCGGGGCGAATCGAAGGGCGTTGGCGCGGGACGGATTTGGCTGAGGATGGGGTGCCGGCTGAGTTTAAGATCGTTTCGCTGTTGCGGGTTGCGTCGATGGCGGGGTAAAGATTCCGCTCGCTGAAGCGAGCCCTACGTTTACTTGTGTTGGTGGTTATGTCCGCGCGATCATCAGCACGCAAAGGGCGAGTGAAATGGTGAGGGCGAGGAGGGAAAGTTTAAGGAAGAGCGCGCCGCGCTGGCGGTCCTGGCGTTTTTGTTGGGATAGGACGGCCACGGCGAACCCGAAGCTGGGAGCGGCGAGGAAGCAGAGCAGGACGGCGACAGAGTAGCCGGCTTCATCGGCGCGCGGGTGTTTCCAGCGGTTGTAAATCACGGCGGTTGTAAGTGAGGTGGGGAGCCAGCATAGGACGCCGGCGAGGAGGCAGGAGATGCTCCATCCGGGGAGGAAGCTGCGCAGCTTGGGGGTGCGGTAGTCGAGAATGGGGGGCGGGTCTTCCGGCATCGGTTGACGATGCTATCGCGCTAAGCGATGGGGAGCTATTTAAATGGCGCGGAGATCGTGCACTTTCGGTGCGACCGTTAACAGGGTTGTGTTAAGCCCACATGGCGGCGATTTTTTTCTTTACGTCGCAGGTGGCTTTGGGGGTGGGGGCGGTGTCGGATTGGAGGGTGGGTTGAAGGCGGACTTTTTCGAAGTGGTGGAGGATTTGCGGGGGGAGGAATCTTGTGAGCTGGGCGTACGAGTGGGCGTCGCCGGTGCGGTGTTTTTTGTGGTAGTACTTCAGGGGCATGATGACTTCCAGGAAATCTTTGGCTCTTGTGAGGGCTACGTAGAAGAGGCGGCGTTCTTCTTCGATTTCTTCTTCTGAGCCGGTGGACATGTCGCTGGGGATGTTGCCGTCGGCGGCGTGAAGGACGTAGACGGCGTCCCACTCGCAGCCTTTGGCGGAGTGGATGGTGCTTAGGATTAAGTAGTCTTCTTCGAACATGGGCGGGCCGGCTAGGTCTTGGGTGTTGTTGGGGGGGTCTAAGGTGAGGTCGGTTAGGAGGTCGCGGCGGCTGGGGAAGCTGGCGCTGATTTGCTGGAGTTGTTCGAGGTCTCTGGCACGGACTTCGGATTGGTCGAAGCGTTTTTCTAAGATCGGTTGGTAGAAGGTGCGGATCAGGGCGATTTGGTCGGGGAGGGAAGGGGAAGACGAGGATGGAAGATGGAGGATGGAAGATGGCGCGAGGCCGTTGAGGGCGAGGAGTAGTTCGAGGAAGGCGCGCCATTGTTGGCTGGCGGCGGGTGGGGGGTCGAAGTCTTGCCAGGATTTCAAGTCGAATTTGTTGTCGGTTAGGAAATCGATGGCTCTTCTTGTGTGGGCGGGGCCGAAGCCGTCCAGGAGTTGGAGGAGTCTTCGGGCGCTGGTGGTGTCTTTGGGGTTTTCGGCTAGGCGGAGGAAGCTCAGGGCGTCTTTGACGTGGGCGGCTTCCAGGAATTTGAGGCCGCCGTATTTTACGAAGGGGATGTTTCTTCTGGAGAGTTCGACTTCGAGGGCATCGGAGTGGTGGGCGGCTCGGAAGAGGACGGCTTGGCGTTTGAGGGTGATGCCGGATTCGAGGTGGTGGAGGATTCGGGTGATGATGTAGTCGGATTGCTGGTCTTCGTCCAAGACGCTGACGAGTTGGGGTTTCTGGGCGGACTTTCTCGCGGAGAAGAGATCCTTGTTGTAGCGATTGGGGCAGAGGGCGATGACGGCGTTGGTGGCGTCTAGGATGGGTTGGACGCTGCGGTAGTTTTGTTCGAGCTTGAGGACTTGCGTGCCGGGGAAGACCTTTGGGAAGTCGAGGATGTTGTGGACGGTGGCGGCGCGGAAGGAGTAGATGGACTGGGCGTCGTCGCCTACGACGGTTAAGCCTTTGCCGGTGGGGCAGAGGTTTTTGAGGATGTTGGCTTGGAGGGCGTTGGTGTCCTGATACTCATCCACCAGGACGGCGTCGAAGCGGGCGCAGATGTCGGCGGCGACGGACTCGTCCTGCATGGCGTGGTACCAGTAGAGGAGGAGGTCGTCGTAGTCGAGGAGGTTCTGGGCGAGCTTGCGGTTGGTGTAGTCGCGGAAGAGGGTCTTGAGCTGGTCGGGGTATTGCTGGCACCAGGGGAAGTGGGATTTGAGGGCGGCTTCGATCGGCTCCTGGGCGTTGACGCAACGGGAGTAGATGGCGAGGCAGGTGGTCTTGCGGGGGAAGCGGACGTCGCCTTTGTCGAGGGCGAGGTCGGCGCGGCAGACGTTGAGGAAATCTTCGGCGTCGGAGCGGTCGATGACGGTGAAGTTTTCGCCTAGGCCTAATGATTGCGCGTGGAGGCGGAGGAGGCGGTTGCTGATGGCGTGGAAGGTGCCGGACCAGAGGCGGGCAAGATGATTGGGGGATGGGGAGGTGGGGCGATGGGGGGCCGAGGCGCTAAGGATCGTCTGGGCGCGGCGGGTCATCTCGGCGGAGGCGCGCCTTGTGAAGGTTAGGAGGAGGATGCGGGCGGGGTTTACGCCGGTGTGGATGAGGTGGGCGACGCGGTGGGCGAGGGTGTTGGTTTTGCCGGTGCCTGCGCCGGCGATGATCAGGAGGGGCGACTCGAGGGGCGCGGTGGCGGCGGCGCGTTGCTGGGGGTTGAGGGTGTCGAGGAAAGGCGCATCCATGCGTTGAGGTCCGTTCGGGGGGTGTTCAGGGGTGTTGTAACGCGCGCCGGACGAAATGCAAATCGCGCGCGAAGGGGATGAGCGGGCTTGGCGGCGCGGTGGCAGAGGCGTTGGGCGATCTCGATCCAGCGGCCGACGATGGTTGCGCCGGCGTGGCGGGTGTGGGCGGTGCGGGCGGCGTTTTCGCCGAGATGGCGGTAGCGGGCGGGGTTTTCGAGGACGGCGCGGATTGCTTCGCGAAGTTGATCGGCGTCGCCTGGGGGAACGAGAAGCGCGGTGACGTCGTGCTCGACGTAATCGCGGACGCCGCTGACGTCGGAGACGATGAGCGTCTTGCCCATGGCCATGTTCTCTACAAGGACGGTATGACTGGAGCCGAAGCGGGTTTCGACCAGGGGGCAGATGTGCACCGCGGCCTTGCGATAATGCTCGCGGAGTTGGCACATGGGAACGTAATTGAGGATTTCGATGTCGGCGCCGGGCGGGGCGAGGCCGCGGATCGACTCGGCGAGATGCGGCGTGACGATCAGGCGGAGCTTTGCGCCCGGCGGGAGTGCGCGGACGAGGGTGGGGAGGTCGCGGCCGGACTGGGTGCCGGCGGCGAGGCAGGTGTTGGGCTCTGGGGCGGAGTGTGGGTCGGGCCGGAAGAAGTCGCAATCGACGCCGACGGGGACAAACTCGATTCGGTCGGGGTTGAGGCTGTACTCTTTGACCAGCCAGGGGATCTGGGCCTTGAAGACGGCGATGACGGCGTCGGCGGCGGGGAGCAGGCGTCGCCACAGCCATTTGCGCATGCCGCGGCACTCGCGTGGATGGAGGAGGGAGAGGGCGAGGACGATCACGGGGCGGCGCAAAAGGCCCAGGCGACGAGCGAGGAGGATGGGGAGTGCGGCGGCTTCGTGGGTGGCGATGGCGCAATCGAAGCGGCCGGGGCGAACGATCGCGCAGAGTGTTTGGAACGTGCGCCAGCAGAGCGGCTTAGCTAGAAGCCACCGAAGGCGGCGCGGGATGGTGTAATGGAGCGCGGTCTGGCCGAGCGCCTGGGCGTCGGCGTATCCGATCAGACGGTGGGCGGCGATTTCGCCGCGGTGGTAGCTGGCAATCTCATTTTCGAAGCAGGTGTTGTAGAGGAAGAGGAGGCGCAATGGTGGTGCGGCGTCGGGCATTGGTGCGGCCTGTTCTCGTGCGCGAGTGGAAACGGACATGAGGCGCTGCTCCTACATCGTTCCATCGTCGGGTCGTCCGGATAACTGTTGCGAAATTTGAGGATTGTCAGCATTACGGGACGATGGCTGAACGAAATCGCAATAAGGCGTGTATAGAGGGGGACTACGAACGGAGGACTGACATGGTTCGAATGGGTCTGATGGTGGTGACCGCGGTGGCTGCAATCGCATTTCACGCCCGGGCGGCGGAACTGAAGCTGGAGGAGAAGGGGTGGATCAACCTTTGGGAGGGCAAAGCGCCGGGGGCGCTGGGGGAGACGCCTGAGGATATTCCGGCGGTTCAGGTGTTTCTGCCGGAAGCGGGGACGGGGACGGGGTCGTCGTTTGTAGTGTGCCCGGGCGGCGGGTATGGGGGGCGAGCGGCGCACGAGGGGCCGGTGGTGGGGGAGTGGCTGGCGAAGAATGGGGTGACGGCGTTCGTGCTGCGGTATCGGGTGGGGACGAAGGGGTATCATCATCCGATCGAGATGGGGGATGCGTCGCGGGCAGTGCGGCTGGTGCGGTCGCATGCGGCGCAATGGAAGCTTGATCCGCAGCGGATCGGGATCATGGGTTTTTCTGCGGGCGGACATCTGGCGAGCACGATCGCTACGCACTTTGATGAGGGGGACGCGGCGAGCGCGGACCCAATCGAGAAAGTTTCGAATCGGCCTAATGCGCAGATTTTGATTTATCCGGTAATCACGATGGGGCCGACGGGGCATGCGGGGTCGCGGGTGAATTTGCTGGGGAAGGAGAAGGCAAAGGATGAGGAGTTAATTGAATTGTTGTCGAACGAGAAGCACGTGACGGGGCGGACGCCGCCGGCGTTTGTTTGTCATGCGGTGGAGGATAAGGCGGTGCCGATTTCGAATTCGGACGAGTACGTGGCGGCGTTGAAGAAGGCGGGGGTCGAGGTGGAGTTCGTGAGGCCCGAGAAGGGGCCGCACGGGTTTGGGTTGAGGGATTTTTGGACGGAGGGGTGCGTGGAGTGGTTGCGGAAGGTGAAGTTCTAGGAGCTCAAAAACATACGGCCGCAATGACGCAAAGAGCGCAAAGAGAAGAAGATTGTTTTAATAGCTATGGAATGGGTGGGTGATCATGGGAGGGGGCGGATCTTGAGGTCTTTGAAATAGACCTCGGTGGGGCCGTGGAGTTGCAGGGCGATTTGGCCGGCGGTGGCGCCGCTGTGGGTGGTGTCGGTCATGAGCGTGCCGTTGATAAAGAGGCGGATGTTGTCGCCACTGGCTTGGATCGTGTAGAGATTCCAGTTGCCGGGCTTGTAGATTGTTTTCTGGAGATCGAGGTCGGGGCGGGAGACGACCTGTTCGTTGAAGGCGAGCTTGCCAACGGCGTTGGGCGTGAAGAGGTCGGCCTCGTAGCCGGTGTCGAATGAGAAATCTTCCTTCTGACGGCTGCGGAAGTAGATGCCGGTGTTGCCGCTGACGAATTTGACGCGAGCTTCGAAGATGAAGTTTCGGTAGGAGTCGAGGTTGACGAGGCAGGTTTCAGATTTCGCGGAAGATTTTCCGCGGATGACGCCGTCCTCGACGGTCCAGGCGCGGGTATCGCCTTTCCAGCCGGTCAAGGTTTTGCCGTCGAAGAGGGTTGTGAACTCGGGGGTTGCAGGCGATTGGTCGGCGGGCGCTTGAGTTGCGGTGGACTTGGGCGCGGGCGTGGCGGGGACTGCGGTGGCGGCGGGAAGCTTGTCGGGGGAATCGACGCCGACTTCGCCGTGGATTTTCCAGGCGGCGGCGAGCTTGGTGACGGTTTCGTCGAGCTCGCCGGCGCCGTCGGCGAGGCCGATGAGCGCTTCCTGCAATTGGGCGCGCATGGCCTGCTTGCGGAGCTCGTCGTTGGCGGCGTCGCTTTCGAGCGCGAGGGTGTAGCCTTCGGTGACGTTGCGGCAGAGGAGCTGCATGCGCTTGGCGATGGCGAGGAGGTCCTTGAGCTGCTGGGTTTCGGCGGCGCTCAAATCGGCGGCGGGGGTTGGTTTCAGGACGGATTCCCGCAGTGCGGCTTCGGCGATCTGGATGTTCTGTTTCAGCGCGGTGAGCGCGGCTTGGGGATCGGTTGAGATTGCCTCGGTCGCCTGGGCGGCGGTGCGATCGATGACGCGGATGAAGAGGGCGGCGGCTCGGAGAATGTCCACGCGGGCGGCGTCGGCGGGTTTGGCGCCGTCGGATTTCAGTTGGAAGCGGTAGAGGGGGCGGGTGGCGATCTCGCGATTTCCCACGGATTCCAGCGCGATGGTGCCCCAGAGGGAGACTTGCTCGGCTTCGAGTTGGCGGCGGCGTGCGAGGAGGGCGTCGATCTTGCGGCCCATTGCCGCGACCTGTTCTTTGGCCTTGGCGGCTTGTTCGCTGTTGGCGCGGTAGAGGTAGTCGAACTGCTTGGGGCGTCGGATGGGGTCGTTCCAGGGGTAGGTGACATCGCCGGTGCCTTTGATTTTTACGGCGTAGAGTCCCGGGGGGAGCGGCGCGATGAAGGAGCGGGCGGTTTTGCCGTAGAACTGGTCCCAGGGGACGGGAGCGCCGCCTTTTCGGTCCATCAGTTCGTTCCCCTTCTCGGCGGCTTCGACTTTGTCGGCGGCGACGGCGACCTTGTAGCCGGCGACGCGCAGGGCGGTGTTGATGGCCTTGATTGATTCCTCGGCGCTGGAGAGGCGGAGGGTGAGGAAGGTGAGGCGTTCGGAGGTGGGGTCGGGCTGAGTTGTGGGGGATGCGGCGGGCCTGGTGGCGGGGCCGGCGGCCGCAAGCGGCAGGGCGAAGAGAACGACGATCCCGATGAGAGGCAGTGATTTCATGGATTCTCCCGCGAAACGCGCGGGGCGAAGTTTATCACAGGACGGGGGCGACGGCGTCTACTTTTTAACGACAAACACGAGTTCGGAGGGGAAATCGAGCTCTTGGCGTTCCCAGGGGCGGTCCTTGAGGAGGTCGTCGAAGGTGGCGCGGTAGGTTTCGCGCATGCTCTTGGAGCGGCCGCCGAGGGTCTTGGTGGGGAAGGAGATGACCAGCCAGGGGGCGCGGATGGCGTCGAGGATTCGAAGCAGGTCGTGGGTCTGGTAGCGGAGACAGGGGAGGGCCTTGAAGAGGAAGGCGACGTCGGCAGAGGTGCTGGGGGTGAACTCGACGAGATCGACGAGGCGGGCTTCGCCGTGGACGGGGGCGAGGGCGAGGAAGCGGTCGAGGAAGCGGACCATTTCGGCGTCGATGTCGGCTGCGACGTAGAAGGCGGAGGGGGGAAGCTCCATCCAGGGGAGGGTGAGCGGGTTGAAGCCGCAGGCGAGGTCGAGGATTTTGGTGGGGCGGCCGGTGATCTCGAAGATTCGCTGGTAGAAGCCGGCTTGGAGGTCGTTGAGGCGCTCTGCGGTGGAGGCGTGCTGGGTGAGGATTTGCGAGCAGACCTTCTTGAAGAGGGCGGGATCGCCCTGGGTGTTGTCGAGGCGGTCGGCGAGGCGGTCGTAGGGGAGGGGGCTGGCGTAGGCGCCGAAGATCTGGTGGAGGCGGCGCTTGGTGCGTTTTTCGGCGTCGGCGGCGTTTTTGCTTTTCGGAAGTTCCTCGGCGGCGAGGCGGGCGACGATCGTGGGGGCGACGTGGCGGTAGCGGCGCGACTCGGCGACGGCGGCGAGGATGGCGTCGATTTCGGGGGTGGGCATTTTTAGAGGTCAACAAAATACGGCCGCTAAGACGCAAAGAGCGCAAAGAACAGCGGATTATTTTAGAAGCTGTTATAGGGTTATACGAGGAATGTGGGTTGGCCGGAATGTTTATTGAGGGGCGTGACATTTGATGGAAGGCGCTCTCATCCCGAGGGGAGTTTCAACGACTGAAGGAATTGGCTGAAAGTAGACTGAGTTCTACTGCCGGCCAGGTCCTTCGCTGGGCTCAGGATGACGTCTCCTGGCGATCGGCAGGTGGTCAGGAGATGGGGAGGGTCAGGATGAAGACTGCGCCATCTTTTGGGGTGGGGTCGAGGCGGAGGTCGGCGTTCATGTTTTTGGCCAGGCGGTGGGAGAGGGCGAGGCCGAGACCGAGGCCTGGGGCGCTGTTGGCGGCTTCGTGGACGCTTTTGGAGAAGGGTTTGAAGAGGCGTGCGCGGCTGGTGGGATCGAGGCCGGGGCCGTGGTCGGCGAGGCGGATTTCGATGCGGTCGTTGAGGCGGTAGACGCTCAGGTCAATCGTGCGTTCCCGTGCGTCGGCGGCGTATTTGCAGGCGTTGTCTACTAGGTTGAAGAGGATCTGCTCGACGGAGAGGGCGTTGGCGCGGATGGCGACGTCTCGGGCGGCGGAGGCAATCTGGATGCGGAGGGACATGCCGGCTTGCGACGCGCGATCGGCGAGACGCGGGGTGAGGCGTTCCAGGAGGCTTGCGAGCGGGGTGGATTCGACGCGGGTGTCGCGGGTGGAGCGTTCGAGGCGTGAATAGAGGAGGACGTTATCGACGAGGTGGCCGAGGCGGTTGGATTCTGCGCGCAGGGTTTTGTGATAGGCGGCTTGCTGGGCGGGGTCGGCGACCATGCCGTCGGCTAGCATTTCGGTGTACATGCGGAGGGTTGTTAACGGGGTGCGGAGTTCGTGGGTGACGGCGGCGACGAAGCCGGCGCGGCGTTGGGAGAGGGCGATGACGCCGCGGAGGAGGATGCCGACGGCGGCACAGGCGAGGAGGACAGCGATCCAGGCGATCAGGAGCGTGACGCTGTTGGGCGTGGCGAAGAAGCCGGCGGGGGAGAGCATCGAGGCGGCTTCTACCGTGGATTCGGCGGGCAGCATCAGGCGAACGGGGATTGACGCGAGCATGCGGGGTTGTTTGTCGTCGGTTTCGGAATGGACGGGGAGGAGGTCGGCTTGGGGGAGGAGGTCGCCGGCGGAATCGAGGAGCCATTTGCGGATGGCGGGCCAGTCGAGCAGGCAGCCCTGGACGTAGGTGCGGCCGTTGATGGAGACCTGGCGCGCGAGGAGGAGGGTGTCGACGCCGGCCCAGAGGGGGCGCATGACGCTGAAGCTGACGCCTGGGGCGATGTAGTTGCCGGAGTTGTTGCCGAAGAGGAGGTCGTTGTTCTCGACCTGGGTTTGCTGGCGGGCGACGTATTCCTGTTGGCCACGCTTCTGCTGGATGGCGGCCTGTTGCTGGAGGTCGTAGGTGTTGGCGGGGGCGTTAGGGGCGTTGTAGTTGTTGGTGTCACCGCCGCCGCGGCGGTTGGAATTGAGACTCTGTGCCGGCGCCTGCTGCAGTTGCTGCTGGCCGTTATCGCGCAGGCTCAGGGTGCTGTTGTCGTTTGAGACGGTGCCGTTGTTGAGGACGCGGATCTTGTTGTTGTTCCAGATTTCGGGATCGCGCGGGGCGGGGAGGGTGGCGAGGAGCGTGGGGTCTTTTACGAGTGCGGCGACGTCGGCCACGCGCTTCTGGGCGCGCTCGATATCGGCGGCGGACGTGTAGCGGGCTTCGGCGATCTTGCGGACGTTTCCGGTGGGGGCCTGAGGGCTGGTGACTTTGCCGTCGGGGTCGATCTGGAAGTAGAGGAGGATGTAGGGAGAGGTGGATTTGAGGAGGGGCGAGGGGACGAGGACGTCGCCGGATTTTAGTTCGGTGTACATGCGCGTGTAGGCGCGTTCGGCGGGGAAGACGGGGGAGTATTCGAAGTAGGGGCGGGCGGTTTCCTGGCCGAGGATGGGGGCCATGGCGTAGTCCATCCGCCAGAGGGCGAGGCGGACGTTTTCCTCGATTTGTGCGGCGGCGGTGGCGCGGGCCTGGGCCTGGTCGAGGCGGAGGACGGTGCGCGTCATCCAGGCCATGGCGCCCAGGCTTAGGGCTAGGAAGAGGAGGAAGGTTAGCCAGATGGGGAGGGGGCGTTTCATGGGGATATCAACAAATACAGCCGCAAAGACGCAAAGAGCGCGAAGAAGGGAAGCTTGTTGTTAGTTGTTGGGGTGCGACCACTGGGGCAAGCTTTCCTTTACCTTTTGACGCCAGTGGGTGAGGGTTTGATTCAATTCGGCGGTTTGGGTGGGGTAGGATTTGGCGGCTTGGTCGGGGCGCTGGACGGTGTGTTGTTCGCCGTAGGGGTGTTGGAGGGTTGAGAGTTCGTCGGAGCTTACGATGGGGGTGGGTGTCCATTGATTGAGGATGGGGATTAGTGCTTTTAGGCTGGACCAATCGAGGGTGGCGAAGCGGAGGTCGGCGACTAGGGCTGCGAGGAGGGTGCGCGTGTTCGGGTCTCTGGCGTTCAGCGATTGGAGGAACTTTGCGCGGGAGTGGGGGACGCCTTCGTTCTTCAGGGATTCGCTGTAGAACCAGTGGGTCAGATCTGCTGTGGTGTTGGCGGCTTGGAGTTGCCAGAGGGCGATGGCGAGGTCGGCGCGGGCCCAGGCGTCGGTGTAGCCTTCGTTGGGGAAATGGGTGAAGGCTTCGGCGAGGATGCTCTTGGATTGGCTGGGGGTGAGGGTGGCGGCGGCGATGGCGTACCAGGGGGTTCGGATTCGATCGAGGTGCAAGAGGGTTTCGGCATCCTGGGGACGCAGCAGGTCGGTGGCGTGGTGGAGGACCCAGAGATTGATTGGGTCGGTGGGGTCGGCGGCGGCGGTTGCGGAATGGGGGTGGAGGTCGGGGTCGTCGCTGGGGCATTTTCCGCTGAGGGATGCGATCAGGGCGTCGGGGCCTAGCGATTTTGCGGCGGCGAGGCAGGCGCTTTCGTCGAATAGGAGGTGATCGGGGATGGACAGGTATAAGGTTGTCCACGCTCGATCCTTCTCGGGTAGTTTGGCGATTTGGTCGCGGAGGGCGCGGAGTTGCGGTTCGCGGTTTGTGGGCGTGGTGCGGCTGCCTTGGGTGGCTCGGTCTAGCTGCACTTTGAACCAGGAGGCGCAGAAGGGGCGGTCTTTGTGGGCGGTCCAGTAGGCGTTGAAGTCTGCGGGGCCGGATTCGTAACCGGCTGCGGCGAGGTATTGGTTGAGGATTGCGCGGGGGAAGTCAGCGACGGTTTGCGGTTCCAGCGGCGTGGTGTCCTTATCCATTCCCGGGAGCGACGCGACCAGGCCGGGGTGGGGGAGGGTTGTTGCGCGGTCTTCGCAGAGTTTTACGAGATGTGGGAGGAGTTTCGGGTCGTTGAGATGATTGAGGGCGGCGACGGCGAGCGTGCGGACCTTGGGGTCATCGTGCTTCAGCAGCGGCAGCAGGTCCTGGGGCGGGTCGTTGCGCGCGAAGAGATCGGCGACGGTTTTGTTGTGGACTGCGAGATCCTCGGCGGGGTTGAGGCGATCGGGGAAGCGGTCGTGGAGGAGGTCGGCGGCGGCTAGGAATTTAAGTTGGGCTGCGGATTGCTCGAAGGCTTGTTTGGTGGTCGCGGCGGGAGAAGAGAGCGCTGGGCCACAGAGTACGCAGAGGAGGCAGAGGAGGCGTTTCATCGGTTATGCCTCCTTGGCGGGTTTGGCGAAGGAGTATCCTTTGCCGCGAACCGTCAGGATGATCTTGGGATCGGCGGGGTCGTCGTGGAGTTTTTCGCGAAGCCTCGCGACGTGCATGTCGATGGTGCGGGTTTCTGCGCCGCGGGGGTCGATGCGCCAGACGCAGGAGAGGAGTTCTTCGCGGCTGATGGCGCGGTCGGGGTTGGTGGCGAGGTAGCGGAGGAGTTCGATTTCTTTTTCGGAGAGCTCGACGCGCTCGCCGGTGGTGAAGCGGACCTCGCAGCGTGCGAGGTCGGCGACGCCGCCGGGGAGTGGGACTGTCGCGAGGTCTACCGGGCGCTGGGGACTGCGGCGGAGGACGGCTTCGACGCGGGCGAGGAGTTCCTTGATGCCGAAGGGTTTGACGACGTAATCGTCCGCGCCCAGGCGCAGGCCCAGGACGCGCTCGGATTCTTCGCCGCGGGCGGTCATGACGATGACGGGGAGGGTGGGGCGGGTGGTGCGGACGTCTTTGAGGATGTCGAGACCGCCCTGACCTGCGCCGCCGGGGAGGACCAAGTCGAGGAGGATGAGATCGACGTCGGCGGTACGGGCGGTTTCGAGGCCGTCGGGGAGGTTGCCGGCTTCCATCGTCTGGTAGCCGGCGAAGCGGAGGGCATCGCCGACCCCGCGGCGGATGGCCGCGTCGTCTTCGATGAGCAGGATGCGCTGGTTGGGCATGGTCGTTTATATCTTACGACACCCCGGCGGGAGCGGGGTAACGGGAATGTAAAAGTAGGCTTCGTGACAAAACAGCCGGTTTTTATAAGATTCCGCGTATGTCTGACATCACCAGCAGCAAATCGTGGCAAGCTCTGACGGCTCATAAGAAGGAAATGGAGGGCGTCCACATGCGCGATCTGTTCGCGCAGGACTCCGATCGATTCGAGAAGTTCTCGTTGAAATTCAAGGATATCCTGCTCGATTTCTCGAAGAATCGGATCACCGATCAGACGTTTAAGCTGCTGCTGGGGTTGTGTCGGGAGGCGAAACTCGAGAAGTGGATCGACCGGATGTTCGGGGGGGAGAAGATCAACATTACCGAGGGGCGGGCGGTGCTGCACGTGGCGCTGCGGAACGTGTCGGGGCGGCCGATCTTCGTGGACGGGCAGGATGTGATGCCCGAGGTGAACAAGGTGCTGCGGCAGATGAAGAAGTTCTGCAAGGCGGTGCGGGAGGGGGAATGGCGCGGATATAGCGGGAAGAAGATCACGGACGTGGTGAACATCGGCATCGGCGGGTCGGACCTGGGGCCGGTGATGGTGACCGAGGCGCTTAAGCCTTACGCGGACGACAAGAAGCTACGGGTGCATTTCGTGTCGAACGTGGATGGGACGCACATCGCTGAGACGCTTAAGACGCTCGAGCCCGCGACGACGCTGTTCATCATCGCGTCGAAGACGTTTACAACGCAGGAGACGATGACCAACGCCACGACGGCGCGGGCTTGGCTTTTGAAGAAGGCGAAGGATGAATCAGCCGTGGCGAAGCACTTCGTGGCGCTCTCGACCAACGGGGCGGAGGTGAAGAAGTTCGGGATCAATACCGTGAATATGTTCGGATTTTGGGACTGGGTGGGCGGGCGGTATTCGCTCTGGTCGGCCATCGGGCTGCCGATCGCGCTGTACATCGGGTTTGACAACTTCGAAGAGCTGCTGGGGGGCGGGCACGAGATGGATCAGCACTTTGCGACGACGCCGTTTGAGCGGAATTTGCCGGTGATCCTGGCGCTGATGGGGATCTGGTACGACGATTTCTTCGATGCGCAGACGGTGGCGATTTTGCCTTACGACCAGTACCTGCATCGCTTCGCGGCGTACTTTCAGCAGGGGGACATGGAGTCGAACGGCAAGTCGGTCACGCGCGACGGCGAGCGGGTGAAGTGCCAGACGGGGCCGATCATCTGGGGCGAGCCGGGGACGAACGGGCAGCACGCGTTTTATCAGCTCATTCACCAGGGGACGAAATTGGTGCCGTGCGACTTCATCGCGCCGGTGCGGTCGCACAATCCGATCGGGCAGCATCATCCGATTCTGCTGTCGAACTTTTTGGCGCAGACGGAGGCGCTGATGAAGGGGAAAACGGCTGAGGAGGTGCGTGCGGAGTTGGAGAAGGAGGGGATGAGCGGGAAGAAGCTGGAAGCGCTGATTCCGCACAAGGTTTTTGATGGGAATCGGCCGACGAATTCGATCGTGGTGGATGAGATTACGCCGCGGTCTTTGGGGCGGATGATCGCGATGTACGAGCACAAGATTTTCGTGCAGGGGATCATCTGGGACATCAACAGCTTCGACCAGTGGGGCGTGGAGCTTGGGAAGCAGTTGGCGAAGAAGATTTTGCCAGAGCTGACGGAGGCAGGCAAAGTGAAGAGCCACGATGCTTCGACGAATGGGTTGATTAATTATATTAAGAAGGGGGCGCAGTGGTTGGCGTGAGGGGGCGACCGACAGGGTGGGTACGAGGTTCATCCGCGCGGCGCGTGAGCGGCAGGATGAATAATCTTGCTTTGGCGGCAGCAGAGATATAGAGTTTTTCACGTCACGGAATGGGCCGCGGGACTTGGGCATCTCGAACTGAATTGCGGATCAGCGGGAACGATTCCCTCCTTTGATGGAAAGCGAGTCTTGTCATGCGCGGGACGCCTTTGCCACGAGTTAAATCTTCCATGCGCGCGAGTCGGTCCTGGCCGCTCCCACGGTCGCTCGAATTTCTGGAGGACCGTCGAATGCTCAGCGTGGTCGGCAAGTGGCTGGTGAACCCGGCGTTGCCGTCGGCTGGATTGGGCGGGGCGGGGAGTCCCGCCGTTCGCGCCGCGGCAAAATCGAGTGTCGTCGGCGGCATCGTGACCGAAACTGAATCCGCGAATTCCAATGGAACGAACGACACGCGGGCGAGCGCCCAATTCCTGAAGAACTTTGGAACCGGCGTGAGCAACGTCGCGGCAATCGACGTCGGCGGCGCGCTGGGTCCGGTGGGGCCGGCGATTACGCCGCGCGAAGATGATGGATCGATCACGCTTGCGAATGCCACCGCCCTGACGGCGGGGACCGTCGGCCGGACCGTCGCCAATGGCGTCATCGGTGACGGCCCGAACGGAAGCGGCGGCACCAAGACCGGCGACTACGACTACTACCGCATTTCCGCCGCCACCGATCAACTGCTCACCGTCAACGTCGACGCGGGGGCCGGCGCGCTGAACCCGGTGGTGGGGATTTATGACAGTGCGGGATCGCTGCTGGCCGTGAATGATGATGAGTATTCCGGCACTGCGTACGGATCGACGCTCAATAGTTATCTCCGATTTCTAACGCCGGCCAGCGGTTCTTACTTCGTCGTGGTATTCGGGTCGGGATCAGGCCCACAATCGAACCCGTTCAACTCAGCTTCCGGCGGAGGCGCGGCAAGCGAAGGGGCGTATGAATTGACCGTGGTGATGGAGTCCCCGACGATCGTTCACCCGCATGAAGACGATGGGTCGATCCCCTTGGCCAGCGACACGGGCATCCCACTGGGCGCGGGAGGCATCGCATACGCCAGCGGCAGCGTGGGTGACGGCCCGCATGGCAGCGGCGGCGATGCGACCGGCGACTTTGATTTCTACAAGGTGCAGGCGGTGGCGGGACAGACCATCACCGCCGATATCGATGGGGGCGTCGCGCCGGCCACTCCCAATGGGCTGGACACCTACGTGGGCATCTACGATAGCAACGGCAACCTGCTGGCGACGAGGGACGATGACGGTAAGACCTACAACAGCCTTCTGTCGTTCACTGCGCCTTCGACCGGGACTTATTACATCGCCGTGGGTGGATACAGCGGCCTTGGCACTGAGCTGCCGTCCAACCCGCTGGATTCCTCCTCCGGGCCGGGCGTCGGCGTGGAGGGTGATTACACGCTTGCCATCCGAGTGACTGGAAAAGGGGACGTGGATTTTTACAGCTTCGACCTCTCTGGGGGTGACGTGTTCAGCGCTGCGCTATCCGGGCACGCCGGGCACATGGAACTTTACCAGTCGGATGGCACGCTGCTGATGGGGAGTTCGCAGAATGACAATGCGTTGAAGCCGGACGTCTCGCCGCTCCCCCTGGGAGCGGTTTCGATCGCCCGCGTCGTCAACACACCTGGGCGCTACTTCCTGGCGGTGTCAGGAGGCATCGGATCGTACACGTTGAAGCTCCGCGATTTCCGTCCGGCGCTGGAGTCGCAGCCGGTTTATAGCCATCAGATCCTGTTTCTGGATTTCAACGGGGCCGCGTTGAACGCGCAGGAGACTTTCCGAAATCAATTTTTCGGCGCGGGCAATCCGGACGCACGCTTGTCGCCGATGTCTGCATTCCTGCCGGCGTGGGGCCTGAGCGCGTCCGACGAGAACGGCGTGATCGACGCGGTCGTGGCGCGCGTGGTTCATGCCTTGGCGCAAAACATAAGCGGCGTGGTCGGCCATGGCTTGAACGGCGATTTCACCATCACCAATCACGCCGGCGACTTTCAGATCGAGATCCTCAACAGCCGCGATAACCCCGATCCGTGGGGCATTTACCCCAACGTCAGCCGGGTGATCATCGGCGGGACGCTGGCCGAAATCGGCGCGCCATTCTTCTTCGATGGCATGTCGCAGTCGATTGACGTTGGAAATTTTGCCACCGCGGAGACCGCCGTCGCCGTGCTCGATAGCCTGAGCGCACCTGCCGACTATACGGATCCATACCTCGGTTCGTTAAACTCGGTCCCGCGCGCTCCGGGCGTGAGCATGGTCAGCCTCGTCGGTAACATCCTGGGCAGCCTGGCGAGCCACGAAGCCGGCCACATGTTCGGGAATTATCACGTCGAGCACGGCAACAACAATCTCATGGACCCCTATTCGTTCGGCGAGTTGGGGCCCGACGGCCTGTGGGGCAACGCCGACGATCCTGATTTTGAATTCAAGACCGACATCTACAGCCCGCCCGAAGGGGATATCGGTATCGAGGACACGCTCAACACGATCGCCTACGACCTCTCCACCGGGAAACGGGCCGGCACGTATTTTGATTTCACGACCGGCACGCTTTACGTGAGCGGCTCAATTGATGACGGCCGCAAGGACAGCCTACAGGTGAAGACGGCCGGAGCGAATCTGCAAGTTTACATCAACGGGCAAATCGCTCTCACGCGTCCGTCGGCCGGCGTTCGCCGCGTCTTTCTGAACGGGTCCGATGACTCGGACGTACTCGACGCCTCGGCGTATGCCGGCCCGGCCACCCTCGAAGGTCGCGGTGGCGACGACGTGCTGATCGCGGGCACGGGGCCGGCGATCCTCTTCGGCGACGGCGGCAACGACCGGCTCTTTGGCGGCCCCGCCAACGACATTCTGGTTGGCGGGGACGGCCACGATGCGCTGGACGGCGGGGCGGGGTCCGATCTGCTGATCGGCGGTCGCGATACAGACCTTCTGTACGGCGGCGGAGCGGGCGATCTGCTCATCGGCGGGCGCACCGCTTACGACGCTAACGCCGATGCTCTCACCGCCATCCTGTCCGAATGGTCCTCCGCGCGCCCCTACGTGACGCGCATCGACAACTTGCGCGGCGTGGGAACCTTGCCGCGAAACAACGGCAACTTTTTCCTCAAGACGTCCGGCGCGCAGGCGAGCGTCTTTGACGACGCGAGCATCGACATATTGACAGGCGGGCCGGGCCGCGATTGGTTTTTCGCGACGACCGGTCGGAAGAACGGAGACTTAATTCTGGCGCTTTCGCCCGATGAATCAGCGGACCGGTAGCGGCGGCGCAGGCGGGATTCGCTTAGCTCGCATTGTGCGGAGGTAGAGGCCGATCGGGAGCAGCGGGATCAGGACGTGGAAGACCGCGGCGGGGCGGAGGTCTTTTTCGGGTTGGGTGACGGTCTCGATCAGCAGGCCGATGGGGCTTAGGGCGGCGGCGGTTTTCAGGGCGGGTTCGTTGGCGGCGTCGGTCAGGCGGTCGCGGGCGAAATCTACGCCCAGGGGGACCAGGCAGTAGAGGATCAGCCAGATGCCGAGGATGACCTTGGCGTTGTCGACGGCGCGGTAGACCCAGGCGGCTACGAAAATGGTCGAGAGGCAAAAGCCGAAAAGGGCGGCTACGAAGCAGGCGAAAATGCGAAGGAGTTGCAGGCGCGGGGCCTCAACGGGATAGGCGAGGAGCATCAGGGCGAGGAGGGTGGTGACGAGGAGGCCGGCGATGGCGGGGGGCGGGACGGTGCGGCGGAGGTCTGGGTCGTCGGTGCGTCCGCGCGACCAGCCGACGTGCAGGCGGGCGAAGTTGGCGAGCGGGACGAGGGCGACGAAGAGGGCGAGGACCATCGAGCCGCAAAAGGGGACGTCGGGATCGACGCCTCCGAATTCGCGGGCGAGGAACCGGGGTTGGAACGACTCGGGCGCGAGGATCGAGAGGAGGCTGATCGCGATGATCGCCAGGAGCAGGGCAAGGCTTAGCCATGCGCCCAGGGCGAGGGCGTCGGGGCGGCGATATTTGCGGGCAGCGCCGGTGAAGAAGAGGGCGCCAACGAGGAACTGGGCGGCGACGGAGACGGCGAGCGGGGCGGCGAACTCGGTCTGCGAGGCGCGGGTGTCGAAGATCGAGCCGCCGATCAGCGGGCCGGCGAGTACGACCAATCCGGGCGCGACGTAGAACAGGCGGGCGTTGCCGACGACGCCGACGATGCTGACCAGCACCAGCACCGGGCCGGCGCTTTTGAGGAGGAACGCGAGGAAGGCGGAGATGGTCCAGACAAGAGCGGCGAAGATAAAGAGGATGGCGTTGGCGATGACCCAGTGGGACGGGGGAAGCTGGGCGAGGGCGGTCATGATCAGGCCGAGGATGAAATTGGCGACGAAGAATCCGCTGAGCGTGACGGCGGAGCAGAGGTAGCCGACGATGGCGTGGCGGGCGGGGAGCGGCATCATGCGGAGGGATTCGAGCATGCCGGAGGTGAGGTCGCCGCGGATGGTGGTGGAGACGCGGCCGGCGCCGATGATGACGGTGAAGAGGAACTGCAGCGCGAGCAGGCCGTTGACCCAGGAGCCGTAGGCGCGGCTGGGGTCGCGCGGGCTGAGGCGGGCGCTGAGGAAGATGAGGGCGGCGAGGATCGCGAGGTAACTGCCGGAGGTGCCGAGCAGGGTTTTGAAGCCGCCCTTGCGGTAGAAGCTGGACCAGGTGACGGGGTTGTCGGGGCCGAGGCCGAAGAAGGCGGGCATGGGTGTAGGGTTCCTGAGGTGTATGGTTCATCGACCTTCGACAACAGTCTCGTGGCGTCGTATGATACCCGACGATGAGCGTGGATTCGGAGATGCTTACCAGTTTGAGCGTTGCCGAGCTTGAGGCCTTGGCCGAGGGCCTGCTGGCGCCGGCCCGGCAGGCACGCCTCGACGAACTTCTGGCGAATAATACGGAACGCTCGCTGGTCGATGACGAGCGGCGCGAACTCGATCGTCTGCTCGAATTGGCGGATCAACTCACCCTGCTGAAGACGCGCGCGCGATATACGCTCAGCAGAAACTAGCGGGCCATGAGCGGTTGCGGGTTTAGGGTTCAGGGTTCAGTATTTAGGGCTCCTCAAAATATCGCCGCAAAGGCGCAAAGAGCGCAAAGAAGAAGGGGTATTCTTAGAAGCTCTTAATCCACCTGTCTGATGCCGCTGCGGAGGTACGCTTCTTCGAGGTTGGCGGCGACGGGGGCGAAGGAGGCGATGGGGAGGCCGCGATGGACCAGGCGGGCGAGGGCGGCGACGGCATCGTCGGGGGCGGAGCCGAGTTCGAGGGTGGCGCGGTCGCGATCGATGGCGATGGCGGAGACGTTTTCGAGGAAGGCGAGTTGCTCGGCAAGATCGGCGACGGGGTGGGCGAGGGTGATCAGGTAGCGGCGGCGGGCGGCATCGTGGCCGCTGGTGATCTGGCGGACGGTGCCGAACTGCTGCACCGCGCCGGCGGTCATGATCGCGATGTGGGTGCAGTACTCGTCCATGTCGGCGAGGATGTGCGAGGAGATGATGATCGTCTTGCCCTGGTCGCGGAGGTCGGCGAGGAGCTGGCGGAACTGCACGCGGCCGGCGGGGTCGAGGCCGGAGGCGGGCTCGTCGAGGAGGATGAGGGCGGGGTTGGGAAGGAACGTGCGCGCGAGGCCGAGGCGCTGCTTCATCCCGCGCGAGAGGCCCTTGATTTTCTGGTCGGCCTTGTCGCTAAGCCAGATCTTCTCGAGCCAGAAATCGGTGCGCTCGCGGATGTCGGAGGCGGAGAGGTCGTACCCTTTGCCGACGAATTGGAGGAATTGGCGGATCGTCAGCTCGTCATAGAGCGGCGGGACGTCGGGGGTGAAGCCGATCTGGTGGAGGGAGTCGGGGGAGAGGCGCTCGCCGAGAATCTCGACGGTGCCGCGCGTCGGGGGTTGCAGGCCGGCGATGGTGCGGAGGAGGGTCGTCTTGCCTGCGCCGTTGGGGCCGATGAGGCCGAGGAGGGTGCCGCCGGTAAGGGAGAAGGAGACGTCGCGGACAGCGAGGAGCGGGCCGAAGCGGACGCGGAGGTTTTGGACGGTGACGACGGGGGAGGCGGTGGCGGGGAGCACGGGTTTGAGCGTGCTGATGGCGGAGTCGAGGGCTCCCTTTGGCATGCGGGGGAGATTAACCGGAGTTGGACGGGAAAGGGAGCGTGCGTTGTCGTGGCGGCTTTGACGCGCACGTCATGCGACGCGTGCCATGTTCAACACGGGCGTCGTCCCATGGGGGTGCACTGGTCTTGTCCTTCGCTTTCAAGAACGTTGTAGAACCTGCACCCGACGCGATCTCGCGGTGGTAGGATCGGGGAATGAAGCGATTGTCGCGCATCCTCTTCCACCTTGTCGCGGCCTTCTCATTGTTTTCCGCACTCGCCGTGCTGTTGAGTTGGGGAAGCGGGCACCGGCCTTTCACTTGGATGAGTTACGGGTCAGCGCATCGGCCTCGCGCCCTTTGGCCGCCATACGTTGCGACGTCGCACTGGACTGCCGCGGCGATCACCCTGCCGTTGCCTTTGCTTTGAGTGAACCGGATGATCCGGCGTCGCGTTCACCGAAGGCGGAATCGTCAGCGCCTGGCGGGCCTCTGCCCCACGTGCAACTACGACCTCCGCGCCACGCCCGATCGCTGTCCGGAATGTGGCACCGTGGCGATCACGTTCAAGGGATGACAGTAAAGTTGAGCCGAAGGGTTTGCGGGTGTGGTAGATGCCATGGTGGGGCGGCTTCTAACACGCGACCACGGGCAAGTGAGTACACTTGCCCATGCCACGCATGAGGCGGGCGACCTCGTTGAAGACCTGATGCACACAATCGGCGCAAGGCATGGTGCGCGTTCGTATCACGGTCGTTTAGCCCGTGCAGAATGTGCACGTGTTGCGAGAACTATGGTTGGCGATGGTCCATGCAGTCGGCACGGGCGAGACGCCCGTGATACGGGGCAGCAGGTGGGCCGCGCTACTTCACGGGCCACGGTTCTACGCCGCATCGCTGGGCCCAGGTGGTGTAGAGGGTTTTGAGTTCTTCGACTTTCTCGGGGTTGGCTGAGGCGAGGTTGTTTAGTTCGGTGCGGTCTTCTGTGATGTGGTAGAGCTGCCAGGGCTCGTTGTGGGCGGCGACGAGTTTCCAGTCGCCCAGGCGGATGGCGCGGTTGCCTTCGTGTTCCCAGCAGAGGGGGCCGCGATCGATCGTATTGCCGCTTAAGACGGGGACTAGGCTTTTGCCTTCTTCGGGGGGGATGTCCTTATCGTGATATCGTTTGGGATAGGTTGCGCCGGTGATCGCCATGACGGTCGGCATGAGGTCGATGACGTGGCCGACCTGATGTTGTTCGATGCGGCCGGCTCCTTTGATCAGCGCGGGCCAGCGGACGATGAAGGGGGCGGAGATGCCGCCTTCTTCGGTCCAGTGTTTGAAGCGGCGGAAGGGGGTGTTGGAGGCGTTGGCCCAGGCGGGGCCGTAGCTCTGGTAGACCTCTTCGGGGCCGGGCATGAACTTCGGATCGTTGCCGACGTGGATGGGGCGGCCGTCGCGGGTTTTGCTGGGGACGTCGTACCAGCCGGGCTGGACGTTCTCGGCGCAGGCGCCGTTGTCGGAGAGGAAGATGACGACGGTGTTTTTGGCGGCGGCGGTGGAATCGAGGTGATCGAGGATCTGGCCGACGCCGCGATCCATGCACTCGATCATCGCGGCGTAGACGGCCATGCGGCGGGCTTGCCATTCTTTTTCGGGGGCATCGTCCCACGCGGTGAGGACGCTCTTGCCGTCGCTCAGGCGCGGGTAGTTGGCGCGGGGGGAGAGGCCCCACTTGGGGTCGATCAGCCCCATCGCGGTCTGGCGGTCGAAGCGGGCCTGGCGGATCTTGTCCCAGCCAACGGTGTAGGTCTCTTTGTACTTGGCGATGTCGGCTTCGCGGGCCTGCAAGGGCCAGTGGGGGGCGGTGTAGGCGACGTACATGAAGTAGGGCTTGCCCTCGCCCCCCTGCGCGGCGTAGCGGTCGATCTGCTTGACGGCGTTTTCGGTGATGAAGTCGGTGTAATAAAAGTCCTTATCAGGCGGGCGGATGACGTCGCCGTTGTGGACGAGGCTGTAGGGGTCGTAGTAGCTGTCTACGCCGGCGATGGTGCCGATGTGTTCTTCGAAGCCGCGGTTGAAGGGCCAGTTTCTTTTCAGGGGGGAGATGTCGCCTTCTTCTTCGAAGTTGAGGAGTTTTTTGGCGCGGGGGCCGCCACCGGAGATGGTGAGGTGATTGAGGTGCCACTTGCCGAACATGGCGGTGTGGTAGCCGGAATCCTTGAGCACCTCGGCCATGGTCACGCAGCGGTCGTTGAGCACGCCCTGATAGGCGGGTTTGCCGAGGTCCTGGTTCATCGCGCCCATCCCGGCCTGGTGGGGGTAGAGGCCTGTGAGGAGAGCGGCGCGGGTGGGGCAGCAGCGGGCCATGTTGTAGAACTGGGCGAAGCGGACGCCTTCTTTGGCGAGGCGGTCGATGTGCGGGGTGTGGATCTCGCCACCGTAGCAGCCGAGGTCGGAGAAGCCCATGTCGTCGGCGAGGATGAGGATGATGTTGGGTCGCGGGGCGTCGGCGGCGGCTCGGGTGGATGGGGCGGCGAGAAGGGCAACGATCAGGAACAGAGCAGCGCGCATAAGGGTATTGAGGCATCGAACGGGCGAAACCGCAAGCGATCGAAGGGAGGATAAAACGTAAAAACATAAAGACATAAGGGGCGGCGCGGGGCGTTCCTCATGTTTTACGTGTTTATGTTTTACGATGGGTTCAGACGTTTTTCCGCGGGTCGGTCTTGGCGATGATCTCGCTGACCCCTTTCTGGTTGAAGCCCTTAAAGCCTTCGTTGCGTTCGAGGTTTTCGAGGTGGGAGCCGATCGCGCCTTGCTCGCGGAATTTTTGTGCCTGCTCGGGGGTGATTTGTCCGTTTTGCACCAGCGGCGTCAGGCGTTCTTCCTTGACTGGCCAGCGCTCGCCTTCGGTGAAGGCCTGGCGGAGGTAGGGGTAGTCGGTGAAGGGTTTCATGACCTTGATGCCGGCTTCGGATTCCATCTGCGATTTGAGGGAGTCGAAGTCGAACTGGCATTCGAGGTGGTGCATGCCGGCTTGCAGGAAGGATTCGCCGTGCAGGGCGCACCAGAGGCCTACGGTGCCGAGCTCGTGGCGATCGGGGAGGGGCTCGTGGGCGAAGTCGTTCATCAGTTCTTCGGGGGAGAGATCGACGTCGTTAAAGGTAATGATGCCGGTGTTGGGTTGTTCGCAGATCTGGGCGCCCCAGCCGGCTTCAGCGCCGGCGTAGAAGCGTTCGCGGAGTTGGAAGCCGAGCTTTTTCCAGAGGCTGATCAAGCGGGAGAAGTGTTTGCGGCTGGAGCGGTAGGTGTGATGGTCGTGGTTGGCCCAGCCGAGGCCTAGGCGGTCCTGGCGGGCTTTTTGGAATTGGGCGGCGCGGTTGCGGCGTTGCCAGTATTCGCGCTCGGAGGCGAAGAAGAGGTCGCAGGTGAGGTCTGGGCCTAGCATTTGGATTGCGTGGTCGATGTAACCTTCGGCGCGCTTAAAACCATCGTCATCACCGAGGTCCCTTTGGCGGCATCGGAAACGTTCGAGGCTGCTGAGCATGCGGAGCGGTTGTTCCTCCGACTCTTCTGGCGGGTTCATCCCGCGGTGTCCGTGGCGCTCGATCGCATAGAACGTCGCCGCGTCACGCGCCTGAATCAGAAGCCTGCGGGAATAGGATAAAGGCACCGCATCAGTCGCTAGGAAGACCTCGTTTGCGAACGCGAAATCAGCGACGGATTCGACTTTTATGCCGACCTCCATCTCGGCGGCTGCCGGATGCTTGCTCAGCGAAACGATCGGAAACATCCCCTCAAGCTGCACCCAGCAGGAAGCATTCTCGTACGCCCATTCTGGTTTCTCGACGTAGCCGGCGGCAGCGGTGCGGGAGCGATTTTCGGGGCGGTCGGGGAGTTCGATGTAATCGATCCAATCGAGGAAGCGGGTTCCGGTTTCGGAACGCATGCGATCGGCAAGGGTCTTCGCTTCTGGAGTGCGTTTGAGAAATTCCTCGACCATTTCCCGCACCAACCGCTCCGCCTCCGGCTGGCGTTCCCAACTGAATTGCGTCAGGGCTTCAGTCGCGTCTTTCCGATCCATGGTTGGCCTTTCATGACAGGATTTGCTCTGCCTATATAGTATACGCCAATGCCTGATCCGATCGCCTATCTTGATGGCCGCCTTGATCCAATGGTGCAATTGGTTTCTCGGCTTGCCAACATCAATTCGTTTTCTCACCACGTGCCGGGGTTGGCGGTGGTGGCGGAGCTGCTGCGGCAGGAATTTGCGGGGCTGAATCCGGATCGGGTGGAGACGATTGCGCTGCCGCCTGCTGAGGCGCTTTCTGCGGCTGGGGAAATATTGCAGACGCCGCTGGGGGAGTTGTTGTCGTTCTCTAAGCGGGCGGATGCGCCGATTCAGGCGCTGCTGGTGATTCATTACGATACGGTTTACGCGCCGGAGCACGCGTTCACGTCGGTGACGCGGGCGGATGAGGCGACGTTGCGCGGGCCGGGCGTGGCGGATGCCAAGGGAGGGATCGTGGTGATGCAGAATGCATTGCTGGCGCTGGAGCAGTCGGCGGATGCGGCGAAGCTTGGGTGGACGGTTTTGCTGAATCCGGATGAGGAGATTGGGTCGCCGGGGTCTGCTCATCTGCTGGCGGAGGCGGCTAAACGGGCTGATCTGGCGATGGTGTTCGAGCCTGCGCCTACTGCGCAGACGCTGGTGACGCGGCGGAAGGGGTCAGGAAATTTCAGCGTGATCTTTCATGGGCGCTCGGCGCACGCTGGGCGGGAGATCGAGAAGGGGCGGAACGCGGTGCTGGCAGCGGCGCGGTTTGCGATCGAGGCGACGGCGGCGATCTCAGGAATATCTGGCGCGACGATTAATGTTGGGAAGATCGATGGTGGGGGGCCGGTGAACGTGGTGCCGGATCTGGCGATTCTTCGGCTTAACCTGCGGGTGGAGACGCCGGAGCAGCAGCGGCAGGTGGAGGGGCGGCTGGCGGAGCTTGTTGCGGCGGCGAATCGGGATGACATCACGGCGGCGCTGCACGGGCAGTTTTCGTCACCGCCTTGGACGCCGGGCGAGAGGCCGCCGGTGATTTTCGAGGAGTTGTGCGCGGCGGGGCGGGAACTGGGATTGGATCTCCACGCCACGTCATCTGGCGGTGCGTCGGATGCGAACAAGATCGCGTCGGCGGGTTTGCCGGTGCTCGATTCGCTGGGGCCGGTGGGGTTTGACATTCATTCGCAGAACGAGCGGATTCACATTCCGTCGCTGGTGGAGCGGGCGAAGTTATCAGCCTTACTGTTGACGAAGCTTGCGAGCGGGCGGATTGCGCCGCCGCCGGCGCGTCATATTCCGACTATGTGATTCGTCTCTCGCGTCGCCGGCTTATCTTTGACTCGTTTCGCATCGTACAATTCAGGACGAGATGCCCAACCCAATCGCACCATCGCTCTTCGCCGATCCCCGTGTCGCCCAGGCTAAGGAATTGCTGCGGGCGGCGCTCGCGGATCATCAGAAGCAGATTACTGGGATTCGGCCGCCTGATCCGGAGCGGAAGATTGCGTATGAGGAGATGCTGCAGCACTTTGGCATGGCGCGCGGGGGGCCGCTGTTTTTTCCGTACCTGGGGAGCGGGCTGGGGAAGGGGGCGCTGGTTGAGCTGGCGGACGGCTCGGTCAAGTACGACATGATCAGCGGGATCGGGGTGCATTACTTCGGGCACTCGCATCCGATGCTGCTGGATGCCGGCGTGGACGCGGCGATTCGCGACACGGTGATGCAGGGGAATCTGCAGCAGAATGTCGAATCGGTGCCGCTGGCGAAGACGCTGGTGGAGATGGCGAATCGAGCCGGCGAGGCGGCGCGGATCGCGCACTGTTTCCTCACCACCAGCGGCGCGATGGCCAACGAGAACGCGCTGAAGATCGCGTTTCAGAAACATCAGCCGGCATCGCGCGTGCTGGCGTTTTCGCACGGGTTCGCGGGGCGGTCGATGGCGCTGTCGCAGATTACCGACAAGGCGGCGTATCGCGTGGGGCTGCCGAAGGTGCTGGATGTGGATTACGTGCCGTTCTACAACGCGGATCAACCCGAACATTCGACGGCGGCGGCTGTCAATCGGATCAAGGAGCACCTGCAGCGCTATCCGAAGCAGCACGCCTGCATGTGGATGGAGCTGATCCAGGGCGAAGGGGGCTTTTACGCGGGCACGCGCGAGTTTTTCCTCCCGATTATCGAGCTGCTTAAAGAGAACGGCGTGGCGGTCTGGTTCGATGAGATCCAGACGTTTGCGCGCACGAGTCAGCCGTTTGCGTTTCAGCATTTTGGGCTGGATGCGCATGTCGATTTGTTGACGGTGGGGAAGATCACGCAGGTGTGCGCGACGCTGTTTACCGATGCTTACATTCCCAAGCCGGGGCTGGTATCGCAGACGTTTACTGCGAGCACGAGCGCCATCCTGGCGGCGCAGGCGATCCTTGATGTTCTTAAAAGCGGTGGGTTCTTCGGCGAGTCGGGGCGCATCATGCAGGTGCGGCAACGCGTGATGTCGCATCTCGATCGGATTCGCGGTGAACATCCGGAATGGCTTAAGGGGCCGTTCGGCGCGGGGGCGATGATCGCGTTCACCCCATTCGATGGTTCGGAGGCGACGGCCAAGAAGCTGTTGACGGATCTCTTCGACGCGGGCGTGGTGGCGTTTGTCTGCGGCGCGAATCCGGCGCGGCTACGGTTTTTACCGCCTGTGGGGGTTGTTACGGATGGGGATATCGATGCGGCGCTGGGGATACTTGAGCGTGCGCTTGCGGCGCACGCGGGACGTTAAACATGTACGTTATCCGTCCCATCACGCTCGATGATCTTCCCGCGCTGCTGGAACTTACGCGCGTGACGGGGTTTGGTCTGACGACTCTGCCCAATGATGAGAAACTACTTAAGCGACGCATCAAGGAATCGCTGCGCGGGTTCGACAAGCTTGCAGACGATGATCCACCCATCGGCGAGACCTACCTCTTCGTCATGGAGCACCTGCCGACAAAGCAAGTCTGCGGCATTTGCGGGATCGTCTCGAAGGTGGGCGGGTTTGAGCCGTTTTACGCCTACCGGATCGAAACGTCGATCCACCAGTCCGACGTGCTGCACGTTCGCAAGGAGATCCGCACGCTGCACCTGGTGGAGATGCACTCGGGGCCGTGCGAGATCGGGTCGCTTTTTCTCTCGCCCGAACATCGCGCGCCGGGGAACGGGCGATTGCTTTCGCTGTCGCGCTTCCTCTTCATGGCCAACTACCCGGCCTACTTCGACCCGATGGTGATTGCCGAGATGCGCGGGATTCTCGACGATCGGGGCCACTCGCCGTTCTGGGACGCGATCGGCCACCACTTCTTCGACATCGACCTGCCCAAGGCGGACTACCTGTCGATGGTCAACAAACGCTTCATCGCCGACTTGATGCCCAAGCATCCGATCTACATCCCACTACTGCCCAAAGAAGCGCAGGCGGTGATCGGCGAAGTGCATCAGCACACCAAGCCCGCGCTGCGCATTTTGGAGGATGAAGGGTTCGAGTGCTGCGAGATGGTGGACATCTTTGAAGCCGGGCCGGTGGTTCGCTGTGCGCTGGCGGACGTGCGGGCGATTCGCGAAAGTCGCAAGGCTGCGGTGGAACTAATCGAACCTGCCGTTGCGGATGCCGAGGTTTACCTGATTTCCAACTGCCGGGAACCGTTCCGCGCCGCCAAGGGGCCGCTGTCACTGGACGACCTTGGCCGCCCCGTTGTGCCGGATGACCTCGCAAAGGCGCTGCAGATTCAAGTCGGAGACGCGATACGGTTCGTCCCGCTGCGGGGGGCGCCTAAAGCCCAACGGTATCACGACGCGAACGTGTCGTTCGACTGAATTGCACGCATATACTTTCACGACGATGCCCTCTCATCTCATCAACGACTCCTGGCTTGACGGCGAAGGTCCCGCCTTTCGCTCGCTCGATCCCGCTACCAACCAGGTCCTTGGCGAATACCGCGCCGCCACGGAGGCCGAGGTGGATCAAGCCGTTCGGGCCGCTCGCGCGGCGTTCGAATCCTGGGCGCTGCTTCCCACCGACGCGCGCATTGCCCATCTCAACGCATTTGGCGAACGCCTCAAGCAGGAGAAAATCAGCTCCGCTCCCAACGCCCTTCCGCTCCTCATCAGCCAGGAAACCGGCAAGCCCTTCTGGGAATCGCTGACCGAGCTCGACGCGATGATCAATAAGATCCCGCTCTCGATCCAGGCGCTGAGGGAACGCCGCAGTCCGTCGGAGCAGACGGCGAATAACCAGACCACCGCCACGCGCTATAAGCCGCATGGCGTGATCGCCGTCTTCGGGCCGTTCAATTTTCCCGCGCATCTGCCCAATGGCCACATCGTCCCTGCGCTGCTGGCGGGGAACACGATCGTGTTCAAGCCATCGGAACTGACGCCCGGCGTTGCTCGACGGACGGTTGAGATCTGGCAGGAGGCGGGGCTTCCGGCGGGCGTACTCAACATGGTTCAAGGCGCGCGAGAGACGGGTCAGTCGCTTGCGTCACATCCCGGCATCGACGGCCTCTTCTTCACCGGCTCGGTCGCCGCGGGGCGGGCGCTGAACAAGCTGCTTGCTGATCAGCCGCACAAGATCCTGGCGCTGGAGATGGGCGGGAACAACCCGCTGGTCGTCTGGGACGCCGCCAGTTTGGACGCCGCGGCGCTCCTGACGATCCAGTCCGCCTACCAGACCAGCGGCCAGCGCTGCTCGTGCGCCCGCCGGTTGATCGTCGAACAAGGGCCGCGCGGCGACGCGCTGATCGATCGCCTGCTCGAATTAATTCCGACGATCCGCGTCGGCCCGCATACTGACCGGCCCGAGCCGTTCATGGGCCCGCTCGTCCGCCCGCAGGCCGCGCAGAACGCGCTGACCGCGCAGCAGCGGTTGCTCGATATGGGCGCGCTGCCGCTGCACCCGATGATGCCGCTCGCCGCGGGCCCGGCGTTTGTCAGTCCGGGGTTGATCGACGTCACCTCCATCACGCCGCCCGATGAAGAGATCTTCGCCCCATTGCTGCAGGTGATCCGCGTGAGCGATTCTGACGCCGCCCTCGTCGCCGCCAACCGCACGGCCTTCGGCCTCTGCGCCGCCTTGATCAGTAACGACGTTCGCCTCTACGACCGCTTTTTCACGAAGATCCGCGCCGGCGTCATCAATTTCAACCGGCCGACCACCGGGGCATCATCAGCCCTGCCGTTCGGCGGAGTCGGGCTCTCCGGAAATAACCGCCCCAGCGCCAGCCACGCTGCCGACTACTGCTCTTATCCGATCGCCTCCCTCGAACAGCCCGCTCCCGCGCTGCCAGCCTCGCTTCCGGCGGGGATCGTCCTTTAGTTTGACAATCGCGTTCACAAGCCTGACAAAACCGCCATGCTGCTTCCTCCCCAGGTGTTTTCATTTGTCTCGCACGAAGATTCGCTGCTTCGCGAACAGGCCGTGCGCTACTTCCAGCATGCTCACGATGTCGCCCCTCTTACCGCGGATGACTGCTGGGCCGCCATCGACACGGTCGGCCTGGGACGCGGCGCTATCGGGCTGATCCTGCTCCTCTCGAAGTTGCCGCAGAGCGACGCCTCGACCCAGCGCCTTCTCGCCGCGCTCGACCTGCCGCCCGATGAGTCGATGCGCGAGTGGCTGATCGAAGCGCTGGAGAACCTCGACTTTGACCAGTTGCGCAGCCACCCCGATGTGATCCTGGCCCGCACCAACCTGCCCGCCGACACATTGGACCACCTTCGCGCCCGGCTCGATTTGGGCGACGTGCTGGTCGCACAGCGCTTGTGGGATCAGCTCAACGACCACGTCGAACAGGTCAAGGACGATTACTGGAACGAGATCGATCATCGCGTCTCCGATCGCCTGGTTGAAGCCCTCGCTCGCTTCGGGCAGGACTCGACCGACCGCGCCCTGTTCCTCATCCGCAATCCCGCCGGCGCTGACGACCTCCGTGAGATCTTTGCGATCGACCTGCTCGGCCGCATGCGGCATCGTCCGGCGCTGGACCTCTTAATCCGCACCTATGCAAAGTGCGATGAAGACGATGACGTCCTGCACGAAGCGTTGCAGGACGCGATCCCGCAGGTCGGCGGAACCGACGCCGTCGCACCGCTTGAGAGGACCCTACCCGAGCTGTCGTGGGGTTCGCGACTCTACGGCATCGAAATGCTGGCGCGGATCAAGCACCCGGATGCAGAGGCGGCCCTGCTGCGCCTGCTTGATCATCCCAAACTCGCGGATTCCCGCGATTCGATCGCCTCCGCCCTTGCCGAACTCTGCACAACCGATGGCCTCGACCGCCTGCGACAGATTGTGCTGGCGGAGGAGTACGACGCGCAGCTGTACGACCTTAAAGGTGAACTGGTCGCCTGCGCTCTTATGGCCGCGGCGAGTCACATCCCCTTTGAATTCCCCGAGTTCTCCACAATGCGCGAAGAAGTCGTCGCCAAAGAAGTTGAATATCAGCGCCGCCTCGAAGCCGGCGAGTTCGACCTTACCGGCGACGCTGATCTCGACAGCCCCGACGATCTCGATGACGATCTGACCGCCGACGACTTGGCCGACTTTCCCGATCTTCCGCCCGCCTTGGACAATCGCGCCCCGCGCGCGACCGCGCCGATCCGCCGCGACCCGGCATCACCCGGCCGCAATGACCCGTGTCCCTGCGGCTCGGGAAAAAAATATAAGAAGTGCTGCCTGAACAAGCAGGTATAACTGCGCTTGTCTTTACCTGCCGGCGTCCTTGATCGTCCAGTAATTCACCCGCGAGACCTCGGTGAGCTCATAAGTCTGCCCCTCTGGCCCCGCGTACTTCGTCATCACGTGCAGGCGATCCGCCGCCATCCAGTACGTCGCGCGCACCGCCTTCTCCACGACCAGCTCGATTTTGTGCGCCGCGTTTTCCTCCCCCGCATAACGCAGCGTCGCCGCGATCGACTCGGGCGCGGTCGCGCGATTGCTCTTCTGCGACGGCAGCAGCGCAATGCCCGCCTCCCCCTTCGACGCGAAATCGAATTCCCGCAGGTAAATCTGCAGCGCGTTCTCCGCCACGACCGGTCGATCGCTCTTCGCCACCGTCGCCGCGCGCCGCCCTGCCTCGGGCATGTAGGAGAATGACCAGTAGTCCCACCCATCGATTGCCCAACCCGCCGCCGACTTCTTCGCCCGCCCGAGGTACTGCTTAAAGCTCGTCCCGCAAAACTCCTGGCTCGACGAATCCATCCGCGTCAGCTCGAAGCGATCCACGCTCAGGTGCGACGTCGTCACGTAGTGGTACGTGTAATTAGGCGTCGGGATGTCCTCGATCTGGTTGTGCTTCCAGACCTCGATCGTCTCCTTTGCTTTGTCCGCCTTGGTCAGCGTCGCGGCGTCGTGCTGCTCTTTGTTGGTGAAGAAGGTCGCCGTGTACGGCCTCGGCTTGCCATAGACGGTGCGGCTGGCGGAGTAGACCGCCTTCTCCACCAGGCCGTCGTGCCAGATTGGGTCGTTCTTCCAACCGTCGGCGTGGACGAAGAGCGGGAAGCAGAGGGCCGCGAAGACGCAGAGGCGCGAAGATAGGCGTTTCATAAGCAACTCCGTCCGGTGATAATCTCCGGTTGAACGTTGATCGTCGAGGAAAGCATATGGACTTCCGACTCGCGATGACAATCGGCCTGCTTGCTTCGCTGGTCACCGCCGCCACTACACGCGGTGAAGAAAAGACCCTCGTCCGCAAGCATTGGTTCGTCAGCGGCCAGGTCCAGGGCGTCAGCTTCCGCGCCTTCACCTACGAGGCCGCCACCGATCTCAAGCTTAAAGGCTGGGTGCGCAACCTGACGGATGGCCGGGTGGAGATCGTCGCCGAGGGAAGCGAAAAGGCGATCGACCAACTTCTGGAAAAGGTCAAGAAAGGGCCTCCCGCCAGCCGGGTCGATGGCGTGAAAGAAGGCAAAGTGGACGAGAAGGAAAAGCTCGCCGATCATTTCGAAATCCGCGACTCGGCGACGCCGCCGCCGTAAGCTGTGCGCGCCATAGTGCAATCAAGCCATGCGCCGTCTCGTCCGCCAACTCTTCATGCTCTGCTCAGCGCTGTCGCTGCTCCTTTGCATGGCAGTCTGCGTTCTGTGGGTGCGAAGCTACCGCATGAGCGAGCAAATGAACTGGCGAAACGCCGGTGGATGGCGATCAATTCGTTCGGCATCCGGCAACATGGAAATCGCCCTGCTCCTGGCCGATTGGTCGGATTCTCCTCACGAGTTTCGCGGGCCCCGATATGAGCGCGACATAGTCAACCCGCCTTTCAACTACCTGATGACCATGGGCGGCAACTGGGACGACGTGAACTCCGATTGGGAGTGGCGCGGCTTCGCGTGGCACCAGAAGCGAAACAGGCGCCGAGACACCCTGCACGCCGAAGGATACGTCCCCTTCTGGAGCGTCGCCGCCGCCGCGGCATTGCTGCCGCTCGGATGGACAACCCTGCGATTGCGATCCAGCGTTCGCCGCCGCCGACTAATGGAACCAGGTCTTTGCCCCGCCTGCGGCTACGACCTCCGCGCGACGCCTGAGCGTTGCCCCGAGTGCGGGTTGCTTACGCAGCTTCGACCGGCGCCGTAAACAACTGGCGCTCGTACAAATTCTTGTACGTCTCGCACGTCGCCAGCAGTTCCTCGTGCTTCCCTTGCCCGACGATCTGGCCTTTGTCCAGCACCACGATCGTGTCGGCGCTCAGGATCGTGCTGAAGCGGTGGGCGATTACGAAGGTCGTCCGCTCGTGCATCAGGCGCTCGATCGCCTGCTGGATCAGATGCTCCGATTCCGCGTCCACCTGGCTGGTCGCCTCGTCGAGAATCAGGATCGGCGTCTGCCGCAGGATGGCGCGGGCGATGCACAACCGCTGACGCTGGCCGCCGGATAATTGTGAACCGAGGCCTTCGAGCATCGTGTCGTAACCGTTGGGCTTTTCGCTGATGAAATCGTGTGCGAACGCCTGCTTGGCTGCGGCGATAATCTCCTCGCGGTTCGCGCGCGGGAGGCCGTAGGCGATGTTCTGCGCGATCGTTCCCGGAAAGACGATCGGCTCCTGCGTCACGATCCCGATCTGCGACCGCAAACTCTTCAGCGTCACACTCGCCAGATCCACGCCATCGATCAAAATCCGCCCCGAATCAGGCGTATAAAACCGCGGCAACAACGCCAGCAGCGTCGTCTTCCCCGACCCGTTACGCCCCACCACCGCCACCGACTGCCCGCGCGGCACCGTCAGGTTCACACTCCGCAGCGCTGGCGTCGGCGCACCCGGATACGTAAACGAGACCTCCTCAAACACCACCGACCGCGAGATCATCGGCAACTTGGTCAACTGGGTGCCGCCCACCACTGATTGCCGCGTCCCCAACTCCCGCGCTCTCTCCACCGGCACATCCAGCGTCTCAAAAATCCGCGCCGCCGCCGCATTCGATTTCTGTAGCGCGTTATTCACCTTGCTGAATTTCCGCAGCGATTCCCCAATCGCCATCAAGCACGCCATCAACCCAAAAAACGTCGTTGCATCCAGCGTATTCTTCACCCGCACCAGATACGCCGCGTATAGCACGATCGCCCCCACCACGATCAGCGTCAGCATCTCCAGAATCGGCGCGCTCATCGCATCGATCCGCGACATCTTCAGTTGCTCCGCCACCAGGCCGTTCATGATCCGGGTGTACCGCCGCCGCTCGTGCCGCTCCGCCCCCGCCGCCTTCACCACCCGGACTCCCGCCAGCGACGCATCGAGTTGCCCGAGCATGGTCGCCGAAGATTGCAGCGCCTTGCGGCTCGCCCGCCTCATCTTTTTGCCGAACTTCTTGATGATCGCAAACATCAGGGGCCCGAAGAGCACGATGAACATCGTCAACTGCCAGTCGAACCAGAGCGCCAGCCCAAACGCAAACGCCGCCTTGATCGGCTCCTGAATCGTCTGCCCCAGCACCGTCTTGAACCCATCCTGCAACCCCTGCGCGTCCTGCACCAGCCGCGACGTCACGTCGCTCGTCCCCTTCATCCCGAAAAATCCGATCGGAATGTGCAGCACGTGATCGTAAAGCTTCCGGCGGATGTCGTTCACTGCGAGGATCGCCGCCTTGTCCGAAAAATACTCCTGGTAGAACCGCACGAAGTTCCCCAGCAGCGCCAGCGCAAACATCACCCCGAAGATCGCTGCGATCGCCTTCACCGGATGGTGTGGCAGCAAATTGCAGCCCCGGTAGAACGCGCCGTAATACCATTCCATCGTCGGCAGCGTCACGCGAACGTCCCCCCCCTGCTCCGGATGCGCTGGACGCTGCATGGTCACCGTCGCGGTCGTCGTCGCGGGATCCGCCAGCATCGCCAGCGTCTTCTCCGTGTCACCGCCACCCGTGAGCAGATCCCCTTGCTTCAATCCCGCCTTCCCGCCCGGGCCGTCATGATGCACGTGATCGACCAACACCTTATCCGGCGTATCGGCCAGCTTAATTTCCAGGCGCTTCTCCGCAATCAACCGCCCCGACCACGTCTGCACCGTCTCACCGTTCATCAGCACCCGCAGGATGGGCAGCATGGCGGAGAGCCCACCGGTGAATGTCAACCCCACCAGCACCGCGCACCCGATCGAGATGGCGACCAGCCGCCGGTGCGGCGCGAGGTATCGCAACGCCCGCCAGAAGTAGGCGACGGACTGATCTCGTTTTTCTCGTTTGGGACGCTCTGAATCACTCATGCGGGGACAATTCCGTGGACGATAAAGGGGTTATCGGACGATCGAAACGCCGAAGTATAGCGTTTGTCTTGAACCGCGGTAGTAACTACATTCCTGAACCCCAATTATGATCCCCATCCCCCTTTCCCGTCCTGACATCACCCAGCGCGAAATCGACGCTGTGGTGGATGTCCTCCACACCGACACCCTCTCGATCGGGCCCAAGGCTGTCGAATTCGAGCAGCAGTGCGCCAAGCTCGCCGGGCGCCGGCACGCGATCGCAGTCTCGTCCGGCACGGCAGGCCTCCACTGCGCCATGCTCGCCGCGGGCTTCAAGCCGGGCGACGAGATCATTACCACGCCCTTCTCCTTCGTCGCCAGCGCCAACTGCATCCTCTACGTCGACGCGAAGCCCGTCTTCGTCGATATCGACCCCATCACCCTCAACCTCGACCTCGACAAGGTCAACGCCGCCATCACGCCGAAAACCCGCGGCATCGTCGGCGTCGAAGTCTTCGGCCACCCTGGCGGCATGCCGGAACTCGAGCAAATCGCCCAGCGACACGACCTGGTCCTGATCGAAGACGCCTGCGAAGGCTTCGGCGGTCACGCCGGCAAACGCGCCATCGGCTCCTTCGGCCGCGCCGGGGTCTTCGCGTTCTACCCCAACAAACAGATCACCACCGGCGAAGGGGGCATGATCGTCACCGACGACGACGCCTTCGCCGCCACCTGCCGCTCCCTCCGTAACCAGGGCCGCGACGGCATGGCCTGGCTCGCCCACCAGCGCCTGGGCTACAACTATCGCCTCTCGGAGATCAGCGCTGCGTTGGGCGTCGCGCAGATGCACCGCCTGGAAGAAATCCTCGAAGGCCGCCGCCGCGTTGCCCACCACTACATGGACCGCCTGATGACTAGCCGGTTCGTCACCCTGCCCACCCTCACCACCGATGACGTCATGAGCTGGTTCGTCTTCGTCGTCCGCCTCAGCGACCTCTTCGCCCCCGGCGACCGCGACGCCGTCATGAACATGCTCCGCGAGCAGGGCATCGGCTGTAACAACTACTTTCCCCCCATCCACCTCCAGCCGTACATGGTCGAAAAATTCGGCTACAAGACGGGTGATTTCCCCGTCTGCGAGTACGTCTCGGCCCGCACCCTGGCCCTTCCCTTTTTCAGCCGCATGAGCGGGAAACAGGTCGATCGCGTCTGCTCGACCCTCGAAAAAACGCTGGAAAAGCTGCTGGTGGGTCGAAAGGGCCGCTTCTGAAAAACCGTAGCGGCAGAATTCTTCAAATCCTGCTGCTGACCGGCCGATAGTCCGGATAAGTCGTATCGGGTCGGAAGTTCAATTTGGCTAGGGGCGCGTTTATGCAGATACCGGCGCAACATTTCGCCGAGGTGGTCGAATCGTTCAAGGCAATCGAGGCAAGCAGCAATGCCAGCGACAAGCGGCGCTTCTCGCGCTTCACGGTCGTCGCCAAGGTGCAGGTGCTCGCCCACGGCAGCGGCCGCACCTATGCCGCCCTGACGCGCGATGTCTCCCTCGAAGGCCTGGGCCTCATGCAATCCGTTTCGATGAAGCAGGGGGAACAGTTCTCGGTCGCCCTCTCCCGCTTAAAAGGCGGCCCCCTCATCGCCCTCTGCACCGTGATGCACGCCCGCGAGCTCGCCGAAGGAATCTGGGGCATCGGCGCCCATTACATCTCGGTGACAGCGCAGGATCCGAACGCGAAAAAGACCGACCCGAACGAGGCCAAACGCATCGCCGATAAGATGCTCGATTGACCAAGACACATCTAAAACGTTTCGCGCGGGAATGGATACTACATCCATGACCCCGACCCGCGAACCCGTCGCCGTCCTCCCCTATTCCTCGCCCGAACCCGGCGGCAACAACGGCAAATGGCTCGTCCTCTTCGCCGCCTTCCTTGGGTGGATGTTCGACGGTCTGGAGATGGGCATCTTCCCACAGATTTCCCGCCCCGCCATGAGCGAGCTCCTGCCTCGCGCCACCGAGGGAGATATCGCCTGGTGGAACCAGTTCATCGCCGCGATGTTCCTCTGGGGCGCAGCCGTCGGCGGACTCCTCTTCGGCTGGCTTGGTGACCGGATTGGCCGCGTCAAGGCGATGTCCATCTCGATCCTCATCTACTCCCTCTTCACCGGCCTCCTCTACTTTGCCGCCTCCCCCCACTACATCGCCGGCATGCGCTTCGTCGCCGCCATCGGCATGGGCGGCGAATGGGCATTAGGCGTTGCATTGGTCATGGAAGTGTGGGACGCCAAACACCGCCCCTTCCTCGCGGGCCTTATCGGCGCAGCCTCCAACGTCGGCTTCGTCATGATCAGCGCGCTGGCCGCCTTCATCAAGATCGACCAGTCCAACTGGCGCTACATCGTCCTTGCCGGCGCAGCCCCCGCGCTCCTTACCTTCATCATCCAGATCTTCGTCCCCGAATCGCACAAGTGGAAGGAATCCCAGAAAGTCGCACCGTCCAAACCGATCCAGGAACTGTTCGCCAATCCCACGCTCCTGATCACCACCCTCCTGGCCATCTGCTTCGCTTCGGTTGCCCTGCTGGGCACGTGGGGCGCAGTGCAGAACGTGCCGCCCTGGACCGGCAAGATGGCGCACAGGACGGCCTCCTCCAGCGGCATTGCCGGCATCGTCCTGGGTCTGGGCGCGATCGTCGGCTGCCTCGCCGCCCCGCTGATCGCCGCGGCCCTCAACCGGCGCATCGCCTACTTCCTGCTCTGCCTGGGATCGCTCATCTCCTGCCAGGTACTCTTCCGTTACTTCGACGACTACACCTCGGGCTTCCTCGTGATGACCTTTATCGTTGGCGGCGTGACCGCGGCCTTCTACGGCTGGCTCCCCCTCTACCTCCCCGAGCTCTTCCCCACCCGCGTCCGCGCCACCGCCCAGGGCGTCGCCTTCAACTTTGGCCGCATCGCCGCCGGCATCGGCGCCATCACCGGCGCTTTAGGCAAGAACTTCGCGCAGATCGGCATCTACGTCTCGCTGATCTACATCGTCGGTATGGCCATCATCTGGCTCGCCCCCGAAACCAGGGGGAAACCGCTGCCCGAATGATCGACCCCTACAAAAACATGCAACTTTGTGCCGCCATTACGGTACAATAAAAGTCGGCGGAGCATCGTTTGAATCCTCAGGATGGCAATCCATAAACTCTAACGCGAACTCCCCCATTCCCCGCGAACGTCGATCGAGGAGCTTATGCGCCTGAGACTCTCACTGCTCTGCCTGCCGCTCCTCCTCACCTCCCTAGTTTGGGCGCAAACCGCAGCCCTCAAGCCCACACCCACCACCAGGCCCGTCCTCCTTAAACCTTCCCCGGATAACCTCGCCGATCTTCGCGCCCTCCAGACCCAGGTTGAAGCCGTCGTCAGCAAGGTCACGCCCGCCGTCGTCGGCCTGCGCGTCGAGCGCGGCCAGGGGAGCGGCGTCATCATTAGTGATGACGGTTACGTTCTCACCGCCGGTCATGTCGCCAGCAAACCCAACATCGACGTCCGCGTCGTCCTCGCCGACGGCAAGACGGTCAGGGGCAAGACGCTGGGAGTCAACCACGCGATCGACAGCGGCCTGATCAAAATTACCGACCCGCCCCCCGGCGGGGGCAAGTGGCCGTTCGTTCAGATGGGCTTCTCCGGCCAACTTTACAAAGCCCAGTGGTGCATCGCGCTGGGTCACCCCGGCGGGTTTAAGCTCGGCCGCAGCGCCCCGCTCCGCCTCGGTCGCATCCTCGACACCCGGGGCACCTTCATCCGCACCGATTGCACGCTGGTCGGTGGCGACTCGGGCGGGCCGCTGTTCGATCTCGACGGAAAAGTCGTCGGCATCCACAGCCGCATCGGCTCCACCGTCAACGACAACCTCCACGTCCCGGTTGACACCTTCCGCGATACCTGGGAACGCCTGGCTAAGGGTGAGGAGTGGGGCGAGCCGATGTTCCGCGCCAAACCGTACTTCGGCATCGAAGAAGACGACATGGCGACCAACTGCCGGATCGGCGACGTCTTCCCCGGTTCTCCCGCCGAAAAGGCCGGCCTCACGACCGGCGACGTCATCACCTCCTTCGGCGGACAGAAGGTCGAGAACTTCAGCGCGCTCGTGCTCCTGCTCGCCGGGCGCAAGGTCGGAGAAGAAGTCACCGTCCAGATCCTGCGCGACGACAAGCCGATCACGGTCAAGGTCGTCATCGCCGCTCGCCCTCGTTAAACCAGCCGTTAACCGATCGCTCTCGTAGAAAGAGTCATGAACGCTCACTTGATCCGACACCATTGCCGCACGCAGCTCGCGCGACTCGTCGTCATCGTGGCCTGCATTGTGTCTTCGCTCAGCGCGTCTGCACAACAGCAGCAACGACAACGCTCCCGCGGACAGGTCAACCCCGATGATAAGACCACCGGCTTCAAGGAAAACCCGCGCATGCTCGCGGCCTTCAACGAGGTGGTCGCCGCGCCAAGCCGCAGCGTCGTCCGCGTTCGCTGCGACGGCAAGGACGTCGCGCTGGGCACCGTCGTCGGCGCTGACGGCTGGATCATCACCAAGTACAGCGAGCTCACGGCCGGCGTCGCCCCCATCGTGGTCATGAAGGACGGCCGCACGCTCCTCGCCAAAGTCATCGGCGTCGAAAATCGCTACGATCTGGCGATGCTGAAGGTCGATACCAAGAATCTCATTCCCGTGCAGTGGGGCGAGAGCAAGGCCGCCATCGTCGGCGAACTGCTCGCTTCCCCCGGCGTCGGCGTCGAGCCAGTCGCCGTCGGCGTGCTCAGCGTCGCCGCCCGCGCCGTCAAGTCGCGCGACCTCGGCCACCCGCCACCACCCGCCAACGCCGGGTACCTCGGCGTCGGTCTCGACGAAGGGGAGGGCGGCGCGCGTGTCGCCGAAGTCATGGTCAACAGCGCCGCCGACAAGGCCGGCCTCCGCGTCAACGACGTCGTCACCCTCATCGCCGACACCCCGATCATCGACAGCGAGACGATGGTCAACACGATCCGCAACCACAGGCCCGGTGACGCCGTCCCCATCAAGGTCATGCGCGAAGGAAAAGAACTCGATCTCAAAGCCACGCTCGGCAAGCGCCCGCCCGATCCCGGCCTGCTCCGCCGCGAGTATCAGAACCACCTCGGCAGCGCCCTCTCCGAGCGCCGCACCGGATTTCCCCAGATCCTCCAGCACGACATGATCCTTCGCCCGGACAACTGCGGCGGCCCCGTTGTCGATCTCGACGGCAAGGCGATCGGCATCAACATCGCCCGCGCCGGCCGAGTCGAAAGCTACGCGATCCCCGCTGAGGCCGTCCGCGCCCTCATCGACGATCTCAAGAGCGGCAAGCTCACCGCCGCGACGACGCAACCGACCAGTTCCACAACCAAACCCGCCCCCACCACCACGATGCCCGCAAAATGACCCCATGGAGGCGCTGCCGCTAATCCTCTTCTCAGGCATGGGCGCCGACGACGGCGTCTTCGAGCCCCAGCTTAAATCCTTCCCGCAACTCACCGTCCCCCGCTGGATCGAGCCCCTCCCGCACGAATCCCTCGCCGACTACGCCAAGCGATTCGCCGCACAGATCGACCCCGGCGTCCCCTGCTTCGTCGGTGGCGCATCCTTCGGCGGATTCGTCGCCATCGAGGCGGCCCGACACCTGCAAACCCGCGCCTGCTTCCTGATCGGCAGCGTCCGCTGCCCCAGCGAACTTCCGCTGCGCATTCGCGCCCTGCGCAAGCTCAAACACCTGCTCCCCGCAATCCCCTTCGAATGGATCGCGCCGCTGGCCGGCTGCAGCGTAAGACTCCGTGGCGAACGCATGCGCCCCGTCACCCGCAAGCTGATGAACATGCTCGATCACTCCAAGGCCGCGTATCTGAGATGGGCCTGCGAAGCTGTGCTGACATGGGAACCCACGCTCCCCGCTCCGGCCTTCCCCGTCTACCACATTCATGGCCACCACGACCTCGTGCTACCGGTGCGAAGAACCCACGCCGATGAAATCGTGTATACCGGCGGCCACATCCTCTCCCTGACAAGACCGCTGGATGTGAACCGGTTTTTGACGGAAAAGATGAACACCTGCACGACCCCCATAGACGTCGCCACTGCGGCAACGATCCATTCCTAGTTCCCCGATTGTGACTCCTCATCCGACCCCCGCGTCGATCCTTGGCGTCGGATTCTTCGCCTCAGTCTACCGCATCGCCATTTCGCAACTCCGGCCACCCCGCCTTATTTGAGCACGACTCGCGCGAGATGCCCGCCGACGATGCGGGAAACTCCCCGAATTTCTCCTGATGAACGTGCCATGAGAGGTAACACATTTCCTCGCACTCGAGGTCCGTCATCGCGATCGATGGCTTGGCGTTGACCGCATCGTAATATTCCTTGCCCGCCGCCACGATAAACCCGCGCGCGTAGAGAAACCCGTCATCGGACCCGTCCGTACGCTCCTGAATTTCCGAGCGATCGATGTCGAACAGTTTTCGCTCGAGGATCTGGTCGAACGCCAGCAGGTCCGGGGCGGAAAGCTCGCCCAGACTCTCGCGCAACGCCGGGATCACCTCTTCGAGCGCTTCCATTAATTCCTCGCCCTTTTCTTCCGACAGCTTCCCAGCGGCCAGCTTCTGCCGCGCCTTCGTCTTGCCGCCGACTGCTTGCCATGCGGTTTCGATCATGGCCCAGAAACGTGTGTCATCCATATGGTTTCTCCGCGTGCCTGAGACTTGCTTCGCGCGCGCTTGGTTATGGTAGTGCCGCGCTGTTTCGCGAACGGTCCGGGTCGTCGCCTTAACCTCCGAACCCGGCGTGGTGGTGCACTTATTTTCCGGATAGGTCAGGGCGCGAAGTGTACCGAAATTCTTCGACATTGCCCCCTACTTCACCCGATTGATCGTATTGTAAACCACACCCTCGACGTTCGCCCCCCCGGCCGCCTTTAGCTTGTAGGTGATCGCCATCTGCATGACCGGCGCGAGGCCGGAAATCTCGAGAAAGACCGTCCGCCCATCGGCCTGCAGCTTTGCTGATTTCACCTCCACCGTGTCGTGCCCCTTCTTCGTTGGGTTGGCCACGGAGAACTCCGGGCTGCCGTAGGCTGACGACCACTTGTACGTCCACTGCTCGATGTCGTACGAGCCGGGCTCGCTCGCTGTCGCGGGGTCTAGCGGATCGGTGAATGTGATCGAAATTCCCTTGGCTGTCGCGTGCAGTTCCTTTGGGTGGTAGATGGGCTTGCCGGTGTAGCGCACGCGCTGGAGGCAGCCGTCCTTCGAGCCGCCGCTCTGCCAGCCGCGCAGGCCTGCGATGTAAAGCTGACCGTCGCCGGGGTTGAACCTGGGGCGCATGATGCCGGATTCGAATGCGAGGGGGAATCGCCAGACGCCGCCTTGCGCGACGCCGTCCACCAGTTCGTGCATCACCATGAAGAGTGATGATTTGCCGTAGCTGGTGTGCACGATGTGGCCGGCGAAGGGGCCCCATTTGTCGCCGGGGGGGACGAATGCCTGGCCGCCCGATGAGGTGTCGAGCGAATAGGGAATCCAGCAGAGGGGCGCGTCGAAGGTTTTTGGGATGCCGCTGGGGTAGAGCTTTTTCAGGTCGAGCTGTTTTTCGATGCGCGGGTCGAAGGGGAAGCCGTAGAAACCGTCCGTCTTGCCGGGCGGGATGTAATTGATCTTGGACGTGGGCATCCAGTGGCCCTGGTTGTCGCCGACGACGATTTCGCCGGCGGGGCCGACCGCCAGGCCGTTGGGGGCGCGGAGGCCTCGGGCGATGTATTCCAGCTTGGAGCCGTCGGGGCTGACCCTGCAGATCGTCGAGTGGCCCGCGAAGAGGTCCGTCGGCGCCCAGGCACCGACGACGGAGTAGTAGAAGTTTCCGGCCGAGTCGGTGTCGAGGTCGAACTTGAAGAGGTGATATTGGTCGCCGGTCAGGCCGTCGTTGTTGAAGTTTTCGTAAGCGTCTGCTTCGCCGTCGCCGTCGAGGTCGCGCAGGCGGGTGATCTGGTCGCGGCCCAGCGCATAGATCGTGCCGTTGACGATCTTCACGCCCAGCGGCTCGTACAGGCCGGTGGCATAGCGCTTCCAGGTGAGCTGCGAGAGGGATTCGTCGATTCCGGAAACGATCCAGACGTCGCCGTTCCAGGTGGTGACGGCGGCGGATTTGCCGTCGGGGAAGAAGTCTACGCCACTGAGGCGCATCCATGAGGACCAGGGGTTGTTCTCGGGCACTGCGAGCGAATCGACTACGTACGGTGCGCTGGGTTCCTTCGGATTCACGGCAAGCTCGCCATGGGTTTCGATGATGTCTTTCCAGCGCGCGGGGCCGCCGTGGGTGAGGGAGATCGGGTCGGGCTGGGGCGGGAGATTTTTTGAGATCGCGGAGACGTCGCCTGGTCCGATGACGATGGTGAAGAGTGCGCTTTCGGCGATGGCGGGCAGGCGGAGGCGCAGGGCGGCATCCTGCTTGACGATCGCCGCCCCCGCCGGAGCACCGACCAGCACCGCCGACAACTTCTCGGCGTTTTCCGCCAGCACGAATGTGAGCGGCTCGCTGGTCTTTTCCACGCGAAGGGTACGGGTAAAGAGGACGCCATCCCCCGCCGGCGCGGCCCCTGGTAATTCCAGCACGCGCCCGCCGCCGGCGGTGTAGTCGATCACCACCCGATCGCCAGCGAGGAACATGCCCGTGTAATGCGCGTGCGTCTTGGGCAGCGGGCCGACGTGCGGATTTCGCGGATCGGCCAGGCTCTGTTTCGCCGAAACGCCCGGCGCGATTGCCGTCGTGAAGGCGACCTTGCCGGCGATGGCGGGGCAGAATTCTCCCTTTGATGTGGTCATGTGCGTTCGCTTGAGGTCGAGCCATTCGCCCGTCCACCCGGCCGCGTAGCGCATCAATTCGGTGTCGAAGGAGATGAATGCGCCGTGTCCCAGTTTGATGTTGAGGGCTTTGTGGGCCAGGACGTCGGTCTTGCCGGCGCGCAGGCTTGACGAGAGGAAGGGGCCGTAGTCCATCAGCGCCCCTTTGGTCTTCAGGCCGGTCTCTTTTGCTGGCGGCGCTTCATCGTCGGCGCGCAGCGCGGGGGCGATCATCAGCAGCAGCAACGCGAGGCAGCAACGACAGAACTTCATCATCGATGTTATTACGTCCTCCCCGGAACCGCGTTGGCATCACGGGAGCTGATTAGACGTTCTCCACGGTCTTCGTCTGGTTCAGAGAATAGGTAACCCCGCGCCATTCGAATTTGCCGGTGATGCATTGCTTGAGCGCCCGGCAGTAGATCCCGAGGCTGATCGCGCCGCCGAGGGGGAAGAGGAGCGCGTTCCACCAGCGGTTTTTGCTCCAGGCGTAGGTGAGGCCTAGCTGCACGGTCATCGCGAGCCAATGGAAGCCGCAGGCGATCAGCCAGCCGATCGCGCCGAGGTTCGTCAGCGGATGGCGCAGGCGGTAGATGCCGTAAATTGCGGCGACGTACAGGGAGAAACCGCTGAGGAGGAGGAAGGCGATGCCGGCGAGCATTGGCCAGGTTCGGCGGTCGCGCGAGAAGGAGAGGATGCGCGCCAGGCCGCGGTAAAGGGTCCCGAGCGAGTCGTACATGCGGACGGCGCACAGGTCCGCCCCCCAGGCGACGCGGACGCGGCGGCCGGAGTCTTTCACCAAATGCGCGAGGCCGACATCTTCGCAAGGGAGCGCGGCGACCCGGGTGTGGCCGCCGATCGCGTCGTAGACGTCGCGGCGGATCATCAGACATTGGCCGTTGGCGTAGGCGACGCGGCGGAAGGAATCGACGTTGGTCAGCGCGACGGCGTTGATCGAGGAAGAGATCATGCCAGTGAGGGGGATGACCAGACCTTCGAAGAAAGTGTGCGATTCGAGCGCGGGGAGCAGCGTGAAGATGGCGGCGTTGTGCTTGATCGCGGCGCGGACGCAGAGGGAGAGGGCGGTGGTTTGCGTGAGGCGCATGTCGGAGTCTAGGCCGAGGAGGAAATGCGGAAGAGATGGGGGGGTGGGGGGATGGGGCGGTGGGGAGTCGCTGCTTTTCACCCCATGTCCCCATCTCCCCACTTCCCCATCCGCTTTTTTCACGCCCTTCTCGTAGGCGTTGTGCAGGGCGTTGCTCTTGCCGGCCCAGCCGGGAAGGACGTCGGCTTGCGTGCAGTGGACGATGCGCAGGTTGGGGTGACTCGTGGCCAAGCGGTCGAGGATTGCGCCGGTGGCGTCGGTGCTGCGGTCGTCGGCGACGACGACGTCGAGGTTGGGGTAGTCTTGGGCGAGGACGCTGGCGACGCATTTTTCGATGTTCGATTCCTCGTTGCGCGCGGGGATCATCACCGTCAGCCGCGGGGCGGGATCGGGAAGCGGCGGGGTCTTCTGAAGCAGCTTGGACATCCGCCGGCGGCCCTCGAACATGGCGAGGATCATGAAGCCCCACGTGAGCGGGCCGAGCAGGAGGTAGAGGGTGAAGAGGGTGATTTCGAGCCAGATCGGCATGGGGGGAGAGGATATACGTGAAGACGGGAAACGTGAAGACGGGAAAGATCGTTCTTGTGCGGCACGAGACGATAAGGACTGTCACTTCCGCCCGGCATGAAACCGGTCCATGCCGGTCTTTTTCATTGCTCATCGATATGATGTCTGCGTGAAACGACGGCTGCGTATCGCACTGGGCATTTTGACACTCTCGTCGCTCGCGCTGCTAATCGCGACGATCGTCGTATGGGATTTGAGCTGGGGAGAAACCGCCGAAGGCGATTTTCGTTGCGGCGGTCTCTGGCATGCGGCGCTGGAGCCGGGGGTGCTTCATCTTAATAACAAGCCGCAGCGCAGTCTCGAGGAAAAGAAGATCGCTGGCGAGCGACGATCGCTGACCCAGGCGCTCGACCGCGAGCCCTATGGCACGCCGGCATATCGAACGGCGCTGGCGGAGAGCAGAGTCTTTGACGCCGCTGCTGAACGGCGGATGGCCGCGATCCCGCTGGTGGAGCGGTCGATTTCGATCTCGAAAGTGATGGGCGGGTTTGCGTTGCTGCCGGCGCTTTGGTGCGGGCGCGGGTTGTTTCGTAAGCGGCGGGATTTTGCAGGGCAGATCAAAGGACGATTCGCCATTGTCCTTGTGGTGTGGTTTGCGTTGTGCGCAACAATCGTCGTGTTTTGGGGGCGGAGCAATCGGCCTCATTACGACGAATTGATTTATAACAAGCGCGCGTTTGCGGATCGAAGCTCGGCGGGCGTTGCACTCCGCTCACTTCAAGGGCGCGTGATCCTTATTTGCAGCAAGCGCACTTGGGACGATCAAGGAGTATTCGACAAGGAAACGGCGGATGCCGAACGATCCACTCCCAACGGATTATCGGTGTATTCAGACCGGTACCAGACTGGACCGTGGAAAGCGTCGTTTCGCAGACGGCTTGCGTTTGACTTCGGATGGTCATCGGGCCGAATTCCAGCCCAATGGGGCGGATCCGGAACGACGTCATCTGCTGTCGTTAGCGTGCCGCATTGGTTTCTACTGCTGTTATTGACGACGCCCGTCGCGTGGACGCTGCGGCGTCGGATTCGGCGGGCACGGCGCATCCGGGCAGGCCTGTGTGGGAAGTGCGGCTACGATCTGCGCGAGTCACCGCTGCGCTGTCCGGAATGCGGAACGTTGGCGCGCCAAGAGGCCGTCACCTGAATCGGCAGCCGGGACGGCCGCACCACAAAGAAAAGCAAAGACTACCGCGTCGGGTTCCACTGGCGTTCGAGCTCGGTGATCTCGCTGCTACGGTCGATCTGGCGGGAAAGCTTCCAGTAGCCTAGCACCTGGTTTTTGGCGATCGGGTTGTTGACCACGTCGTCGATCGTCAGGCGGGTGAAGGCCAGCACGCGGTTGAGGCGGGTCTGGATGATACGGCTTTCGCGGGCGGCTTCGTGGACGGCGGGGGCGGCGGACGATTGAGGGGCGGAGAAATCGAAGAGTGCCATGGTGGGTGATTATACACTGTGGTGCGGCCGTCCCGCCTGCGTATTGAGTTTATTTGAATTGAGAGCAGCCGCGGAGAGCAGCCGGGACGGCCGCACCACAATTTGCTATCGTGACCGGGAGGAAAATGAGGAGCAGGATCTGATGATTGTTTTGACCACACCGCCGCCGGGAAATACGGCTGATTTTGTTGCTTGCTTGCGCGGGTTGCTGGCGCAGGCGGTCGTCATTCGCGGTGACACGGTGAAAGTTGCCGGCGATTTTCCGGCGATGCGGGAGTTGACGATCGATCTGACCGGCGCGACGCCGCTGGATCATCCGGCGGGGCGGTGGCTGGATGGTACGGCGGGAGAGGTGCTGGGTGAGTTCTCCGTCGATGCGTTGCAGGTAATCGGTCATCCGTTCGGCGACGCTCAGCGGCCGATTGAGGTTGACGCATCGGCGCGGCAGTGTCGGGGGCAGTTCGTCAAAGCGGCTGACGGTGCGACGGCGCTGCGGCTGGTGGGGGCGGTGGACGGGCGGCTTCGGGCGTCTGTCGCGCGTTCGACCGTCGAGCGGATTTGCGTGATCGAGGCCAACAAGGCAGCGCGGGCGCAGGGGGTGGAGATCAAGGACGTGCAGGTGGCGTGGCGGAGCGATGGTGGGCCGCGCGGGTTGGCGGTCGAGGTGCAGGTGAAGGCGAAGAAGGGGTTTTTGCCGGCGGCGGTGGTGCGGGTGCGCGGGCGGTTGCAGATCGATGCTTCGCTCAATGCGACGATCTCGGGTTTATCGGTCGATGGGGAGGGGATGGTCGGCACGCTGGGGGCCGGCCTCATCCGTCCCAAGCTCATGCAGGCGGAGGGGATGAGCAAGTCGTTGCTGGGCCTGCCGTTGGACGAATTGCGGATTAAAGACGTGCGGCTGGTGGTTCTAGACGATATGTTGACTGTGGAGGCGGATTTCGCAGGTTAGTGGGAGGTTTCTGATGCCACGCGTATTGTCTGCATTATTGATCATTGTTCTGGCGCTCGGTCTGGTCGTACCGGCCCTTGCGAAGAAGCACCCGACGACGGCGACCGCGCCGGCGACGCAGGAAGCGCCCAAAGGGAAGGAAGATGCTGTCGCGACGCACAAGCACCGCGCGGCTGAATTTGAGAATGGCAAGGAACTGGACGCGGAAAAGACGAAGGGCAAAGTGGGGACGCTGAGCGATCAGGTGAATGCGCTGGATAAGAAGCTGAAGGATTCGGGCAAAGGAGCGGCCGAAGAGGCGCCGGCGACCGGCAAACGTCATCACGCGGCCGCGACGCAGCCTGCAACGCAGGAAGCGCCCAAGTCTTCAAAGACCAAGGCCCGGCGAGAAGCGGCGGAAAAAGCGGCTGCGGAGTCAGGCAAGTGATTCCTGGCCCAGGCAGCCGTTGAGCCACCAGGGGGGGAGGTCGCGGTAGGCGGGCGCAAGAAGACGCCGCCAGTTCTCAAGAAGACGAGTGCCGGCGGCGAGTCGAAGGAGGGGGATTTGATTTTGCAGATTACCATCAAGGCGATCGATCAAGCGGCGGACCTGATGCAGGCGTCGTCCCATCGCGTCGGCTTCGACGGCTGCCCCAAAACGGGCGGCGGCGTAGGCTTCGTCGAGCGCGAGATACGCGGCTTGCGCGTCCATGCGGATTTCGAGGAGTTCCAGGGCGACGTTGCGTTCCATGTAACCGCGATAACCTTCGGGGTGAAGTTGAATCTCTTCGAGCCATCGCATCACTTCCTTCAGGTGGTCGAGTAAGTGGGCGGAGGCGCGATCGAAGGAAAGGGGCGAGAGGGTAACGTCGTCGTCGCAATTCAGCTTTACGCCGAACAGCCGGCAGCGCCCGATGCTTAGCGCCAAGCCGTAGGCGTTTGCTATCGCCGCGCCGGTCGTTGTGCGTTGCTCGCAAATGGTCATGAATTGTTTGAGTTGCGGGATGCACTTGAACGGATCTCCTCGATCGGCGGCTGGCTCTTCGAACGGATCGACAAAACGCGGGCGGGTGGCGGTTGACGGCTTGGGCGGGGATTTCGGGGAGGAGGTTGGCGTGCGGAAGAGGTTGTTTGCGGTCCAGTGCATACTGTTATTCGTTTGGGTAAACCCCCACGATGCGGGCCGGAGAAACTCGAATCGCGGGGAAATGGATGTTTCTTCGTCGTCGCGATCGGTTGGCACGAACGCCCGCGCGTCGGCGTCGAGCCGGGCGTAGCGGGAGATGTAGGTGCGCGCGAAGGCATCGCGCCGCTGCTCCGGATCATTGAGCGAGCGCAACGCCAGTGACATCGTCGCGGTTTGGACTATGACGGAGGTTTCCCCATCGCTGGTTAATATCGCAGTGACGCTTTCATCGGGAAGTGGCAGTTCGAGCAGGCATGAGAATGCTGAGCGACTGATCATCGCCATGGGGGCGCGCAGCGACTCTTCAAGGCGCGCCACGAGGGCAACGACGCCGTCAGCACGACAACTCTTCGAGACGACCAGCGGCAGCCGCTTGCCTGGAGAAGGTGAGCCGCCTTGTACGACTGCGTCCCACGGGATGTTTACTGCGGTATTCATAAGGCCCTCGAGGGCTGCTCAAATCCGGTTGCCGTCAGGCGAGATACTTGTCCTTTAAACGATGCCACCGCTGGAAGATCACGTCGCGGCTGACGTGCAGCGCCTCGGCGAGGCAGGCGCGGCGCTTGACCCGGGGCGCCTCGGCGAACTCCGGCGAGGGGAACGGGGGCTTTAGACTCAGTTCATCCAACCAGTGCCGCCAAAGACTTTCGGGCACCTGCAACGACTGACCGGCGAGGGCGAAAAGGATGACGCCATCGAGCGGGTCCCAGTCGCGGAGCTGCTCCCACTCACTTCCCGAGAGCGAGAAGTCATAGACGCTGGGCTCGCCCAGGGGCGCGCGGTGGTCGGCCAGGTCGCTGGTCGATTCCAATGCCTTGACCTTGGGCTCCGCCTTCTGGCCGCGGCCGACGTCGAGGTAGCGAAAGTGCAGCTCGCGGTAACACCAGGCGGCGAAAAAGTCCTTGGCCTCTTCGGCGCGGGCGGCGGACGGGAGCTCCTGGTAGTACCAGTCCTCAAAGTGCTCGATGCGCGTCCAGACCAGCGCCGGCGAATGACTGACGAAGTCGCTGGCAAGCTGTCGGCGGAGCGAGTAGTAGCGGCCGTGGATGCGCTGGGCGGTCTCCTTGATGAAGGGCGCGAGGGTTTCCATGGCCTGGTCCGCCTCGCGCGCGGAACGGCCGCCATGGCGCTTGGCCTGGGCTACCGTCAGTGCGAGGGGCGTGAGTCGGCTCATGGTCGGTTCTCCGCTGCTGGGGCGCGTTCGCTTGTGCGGAGGGATTACGGGAGGGCGGGCGGGGGTCTGACGGGGATTGTCAGAAAATCTTTTTTTGGAGCGTTTGAGGCGGGCGAAAGGGGATCGGGGTTACGCGTTGGGTCATCCTGAGGGAGTTCCAACGACCGAAGGATCTGGTCGGCAGTAGACTGACTTTTACTACCAGCCAGGTCCTTCCCTGCGCTCAGGATGACGGCTAAACGCCGTCTGGATGCGAGCTTTTTGGGGTCGCGTCCTCGATCTCAACCCCCTGGGCGGTGGGGACCAGGCGGAGGATTTTGTCGGCATAGGGGGCGAAGCAGGGGACGGCGTGGTGGCTGATTAGGATTACCTGGAAGTTGAGGGCTTTGGCGGCTTCGTGAATGATTTTGACTAAACGTGGAACTAGGTCGGGGGCTAGCCAGCAGTCTTGCTCGTCTAGGATGAGGAAGCGGCGGTGGGTTTTGGAATCGAGCTGGGCGAGGGCGAAGATGCGGAGGCCTACGGAGAGGATGTTGGCGACGCTGCCGCCCTGGCCGCGCATTATGTCTTCTTCCTGGCCGTCGCGTTGGATGTGGAAGCGCATGGTGGCGGCGCCGCGTTTGAAGTCGCGCTCGACCTTTAGGGTGATCGGTTGCTGCAGGACTTCCTGGAGGGCAAGGGTGAGGTGGCGTTCGATGATATCGGCGAGGCTGCCGAACAGCGCATTACTGAGGACTTCCAACGCCGCTTCGACCTGTGGTGCTACGGCGAGATATTCCGTCAATGCAGCGAGTAGCCCGGCGACGCGCTGCTGATCGCTGCGCAGGCGAATGCGTTGTCCATTCAACTGGTCGTAGCGACGGCGCAGGACCTCGGGTGGCGCGGGCGGGCCGAGCGGGTCGTCATTGCCGGCGGCGGCGGCGATGGAAACGCCCAGCGACGGACGCGCGAGTCGGGGAAAATTTGAATCCGTAGACATGGGCGGCGTCACGCTGGCTTGGGGTCGGCAAAGTTCTTTTCCACCTGCGCCAGGCGGGTTTCGATTTCTTCGAGGTGGCCCTGGTACTCGGCGCGCTTCTGTTCGTTCTGGTCCTTCATCTCCTGGAGCTTTTTCTTGAGCTGCTCGAGGTCGTCGGTGGCGTATTTGGCGCGGGCTTCTTCCTTTAGGGCGTCGAGCTGGGTGGTGGCGGTTTTGAAGTTGGCCTCGGACATGGCCTTCTCGCGCTCGAGCTCCTTGTGGCGTTTTTTCAGGGCTTCGATGTCGAGCTTGGGCTTGGGTCGTTCAATCGGCATGGGTCAGGACCTCCTCGGCGAGTTTATGGATTTCGGCGGCGACTTTGGGATCGAACCGCTGGACGTTGGCGTCGAGAAACTGGCGCAGGCCGGCGCCGCTGGCGGTGCGGACGGATTCGAGGAGCGCCAATTCGCGGATGAAGATCGATTCGTTGGTGGTGGCGGCGTCGGCGGGTTGGACGTCGCCGTGGAAGACGTCTTCAAACGGCTGACATGGGATGGGAATGCGCGTTGGGTTGGCGATGCCGCTATCGGTGATATCAATGCGCAGGACGCTGGGGACGTGGTCGCGGGAGGCATCGGAGCGGGCGATGCGGGCGATGTTGCCGGGGTTGATCCAGAGCGTTTTGCCGGACTGGACGCGGCCGAGGTCGCGGTGGATGTGGCCGTTGATGACGACGTCGATACCGGGGATTTCGCGGCAATCGAGACGGGCGGATTCTTCGTAACCGGGGAAGCGGAGGTCGTGGTGGGTGGCCCAGAAAACCAAGGATGAAGGATGAAGGATAAAGGATGAATGAGGCGGGGGAAAAGATTTGGGAAGAAAGTCGCCCCAGCAGGTGCCGCCGATGATTACGGGGCGATTGTTGATGACGCCGACCCACGGGTTGTCCTGCGTAAGGAGGCGCAGTGCGCCGGCGGCGACGAGGACGGAGAGGGTGTCGTTTTCGGCGAGGGTGTTTTCCTTGCAATCGTGGTTGCCGGAGATGGCGAGGGTCGCGGGGTCAAACATTTGGAGGAGGCGGACGATCAGCCAGTTGGCGTTGTCGCGCGGGAAGTCGAAAAGGTCGCCTAGCAGGACGGGGCGGAGGCGGTTCTCGCGGGCGTAGTCGAGGGACCACTGGAGTTTTTGCAGGATAGCTTGCGGGTAGTCGTCCTTGCGAAAGCCGGGGGGGCGGCTGGCGACGTGGGGATCGCCGATGAAGAGGAGGCCGGTGCAGCAGTCATTCATGGGCGGCTGCTCCTTTGGCGTGATGGACGTGAGTGCCGGTGAGGAGATTTTCGCGGGTGGTGGGGCCGCCGCAGGTGGGGCAGGCGGGGTTGGCCCAGAGCCAGGCGTTGATGTCGGCGTCAAGGTGCGCGAGGTGCTGTTCGTGGTCGGCGATGGCCTGGCGCTGCTGGGCGGCGGCGGCGAGGGCGCGGGTGATGCGGCCGATCAGGTCTGCGAGGGGGGTGGGGTCTTGCGCGAGCGCGGGTTCGATCAGAATGGCGAGCGCGGCTTGGCGAGTGGCGGCGGATGCTCGCGCGTCATCAGCGTTCTGGAAGCGATTGAGGAAATCCGCGAGCGCCTGCGTATCGTGGGGCGCGGGCGGATCGGTCAGTGGGGCGAGCGACTGGCGGGTGGCGGTGATGCGGGCGAGGGAGTCGATGGCGCGGGTGAGGCGGGAAACGTCTTGTTCAAGTGGCGTGGTGTCAGCCTGGGGCGGAGGCTGCTCGATCGCTGAGAGGGCGCGGGCTTCTTCGCGCAGGCGCTGGGTGCGGCGGGAGGTGTCGGCAAGGTTGTCGATCAGCGGTTGAAGCGATTGCACATCGAGGAGATCGGGCGGGGAGCGCAATGGGGCGATGGACTGGACGGCGGCGGCGCGAAACGCGACCAACTCGTTTTGTTTTTCGACCTGCTCGATCAGGAGGGCGAGCGCGAGCATCGCCTGCTCGTCGACGAGCAACCTCCGCTGCGTCTGTTCGACAGCGTCAAGCTCGGCATTGATTTCGTCCAGCGGCGAGAGCGCGCCGAGCAGGGCATCGACCTGCGCGGCATCGCTTAAACATCGCTGGTGCTCGCGGCGGGCGTCACGGACCTTGTCCTTGTGACGCTTCTGCATCTCCAGGAGCTTTTCGGCGTCGGAGGCGGTGGAGAAAAAGGCGGCGGTGTCGGCTTCCTTGTCGATGAGGAAAATCGGCGCTTTTTGGTCGCCGAAGTGGACGTCGAATTGTTTGTCGCCGCTGGGATGCTTGACCTTGGGCAGGCGGAGAAGAGCGTCGAGATCGTCGGGCAGGTTGCCGCGACCGACGCGATGGACCTCGACGCCGTCGAGGACGTAGCTGACGGACTTTCCCTTGCGCCGCCAGGTGATGGTGTGGCCGTCGTCGGTTTCGACGGTGACCTGGCAGGTTTTTTCGCCGTGGCGGACCATGAAGTCGCCGTCGTTGTCGCCGCAGAGGGTTTGCAGTGCGGAGACGATGGCGGACTTGCCGCAGTTGTTGGGGCCGACGATGACGGTGAGGCCGCTGGCGGGTTCGATGACGGTCCGCGCGTGGGACATGTAGTTGTCGAGGATGATGCGCTTGATCATGGCCGAGTTCGGGGGATGTTAACGGACTGCGGGAATGAGTGCAAAAGAAACTTCTGATGATTTGCCCGCGAGACCGTTTGGCGATCTCAGGGCGCGTTGGCGGGGTGATAAATCTTCGTCACCCGCGAATCCAGCCGCCTGGCGAGGATCGCGTGCGGCGGGATGGTCGTGCCCTGGTAATCGAAGGGCTCATCCCCGAAGTTCGCCACGCGCTCGAGCGTGTCGCCGCACTGGGTTAGCTGAACGCGGCGGTCGTCGGTCAGCCAGCGGAAATCGGTCATTGGCAACCGGCCTGATTCGCGGTGCAGCGGCGAGAAGAACGCGTAGTGGCGCTTGATCGACTCCTTTTGTTTCTCCCACGCCGCCAGGTTCAGGTGATAGAGGGGCGGCACGTCATATAAAAGCTCAAGCAGCTCGCGCGCGTGATCGTCGTCCTGGAACTTCAGGCTGCCCGAGCCCCACTGGTGCGTCGTCACCACCGAATCGTGAAAGACCGTCTGATAGAGCGGCAAGCGAAAGCGCGCCTCGGCGTAGACTCGCCGATATTCCGCTTTCATCGGCACCTGCTTGAAGAAACAGGCTGGCGCGTCGGGGGGATAATAAGCGCCCAGGAAATACTTCGAGGTTTTGTCCTTCATCTCCGCGTCGCCCCAGCCGAACGCGGGGGTCATCATGCCGTGGGCGAAGTGAATGGTTCCCGCCGCGTATGACGACCCGCGCTCCGATCCGATCACGGCGCCAAACGTATCGCGGATCCAGGCCATCCGCGCGTTGCGGGCGTCCTTGTCCTGCGCCTGCGTGGCGGGATGATCGGGGGAATAGTCGTCGAACAGTTCGCCATCGGCGTCGCAATCGACGAACCACGAATTGCAGCGGAACTGCTTCATCAAATCGGTGACGCGCGTTTCCACGTAAGGCCGCGCGACGGTGCAATTGAGGATGAATCCCTTCTTCTTGAACCCTGTCTTCTTCGTCCCGTCGGCCTTGACGACGGCGCCGGTTTCATACAGTTTCTGATCGAATTGGGCCGTCTCCCACGTATCGGTCTCGCGTGGCGAATGGATGCTGTGAAACGAATCGTAGGGCCCGATCAGGTAGCCGAGCCCGATCGCCTTACTTACCGTATCGGGATGATCGCGCAATCCCTTCCAATCTGAACTCCCAAGCCAAAGCCGATCCAACCCGCCATCGGCAAATGCCTGGATCATCTTCGGCGATAAACCATCGCCCCAAGTCCCCACGGGTTTCAGCGCATCCGGAAACGCGCTTTGCAGCAGCAGACAATTCAACCGGCAGATGTCGCCTTCGTTGAGGGCCGCAACGCCGCGTTTCAAGAGTTCCATTGCCGCGTCGGGCAATTCGACCCCGTGCCAGGCATCTGCATCATAAAAGTCGCGTCGTTCCAGCATCGCGCTGAGCTGCTCGGCCACCAACGCTTTGTCGTAGTTGTCCGCCCATTCTTTTGCCGGAAGTTCGCTGAGAAGTTTGCGCGTCTCCTCATTCAGGAGTGCCCAAATCCGCTTCCCGATCGACGGCTTCTCCCGTTTTCCCTGCTCGACAATCGACGTTGCCAGCAGCTTGACGTTTGATAGATCCTGACGACTGATCAGGCCATTCCCCCAAAGGTAGATGTGCGCCGCCCCCAGCAATTTGGCGGCATCCGGCGTGCGATTGATCTTCTCCGCCATGCTCACGAATTGCTCGGTCTCAATCAGATGTCGCCGGTAGATCTTCGCCGGCTCGACGGGCGAAGCGCCGCCGAGATGAATCCGCACGCCATACTCTTTCACCGCGTGGTTCCGAGTGAACGCATGCGTAAACGTCGCCCCCAGCCGCCCCCCTTCCCAGCGAAACGCCAACTCGTTGTTGAATTGGTTGGTCAACACGTACGTCAGCGTCCGCCCGCCGCAGTCCACGCCCCAGAACGGCATCGAAAGGCCCGACGTCGTATCGAGCGGCCCGTCCTTCACCAGGAACTTCGCCCACTCCTCATCGTCAGCGGGCACGTACACCCCCTCGAACATCGGCAAGATCCACGCCCGCTGCGGCGATCGCATCGCCACCACTGGCCATGAACATTCGCCCGCCTCAACCGTCGAGGTGAAGTGAACTCCTAGCACATCCCCCGCGTCCAACCCCATCTCGACCGTTAGTTTTTCTAACGGCACCCGCCAACTCACTCGCCGTCCCTCCTGGCGCAGTTGGGCGATCGCATGAGAACCCGGCAACGCCTCGGAAATTATCAGCGGCGGCGCGGCATCGGTCGGCGTCCCCACTACCCGCAGCGTTGCCGGCTCGATCGTGATCGACCACTTCGCCCCCCTGAGCGTCACCCCTTTATCGCCCATCGCCGAAGCGGCAACGCAAATTTGTACCGCGCAGATCGATAGAAAAGGCCAAGACCACAGCCGCATTTGGACCTCCTTGTCCGGGAAAGTGAGCTTCTAACAGATTTCGCGCGCGACGCGATGGTTTTCGAACCATTAACTCGATAAAAGGAATCCCATGGCAACTTCACCCGTTCCTTCGGCCGCGCCGCTCAATTACGAAGCCGCTCCCAAACCCACCGTCTCCCCCGCTGCGCGTTGGGGCGGGCGGGTCATGAGCGCGCTCCCCGCGCTCTTTCTCCTGATGGACGCGGTCATGAAATTCATGAAGCCGAAAATGGTCGTCGAAGGCACCGTGAAAATGGGCTATCCCGAGTACGTGATTATTCCACTCGGCGTCGTGCTGCTCGTCTGCACGCTACTCTATATGGTCCCAGCCACGTCGGTCCTGGGCGCGATTCTGCTGACCGGATACCTCGGCGGCGCCGTCGCGACGCACGTTCGCGTCGGTGACCCGCTGTTCAGCCACGCACTCTTTCCGGTCTATTTGGGCGTCCTGCTGTGGGGTGGGCTGGTGCTGCGGGACCCGAGGCTACGGGCGCTGCTTCCGCTGCGACGCGCGGTCTAAAAGCTGATCGCAATGCGAATCGAACGCGCCGCGCGCGCGAACGGGGCCGCGGTCTTTTAACCGCGGCCCGTCCATCTCCGCTCCTGTCGCTGCGCGAGGAGTCCTACCTCGCAGTCGTCGGCGTTGATCCGGGCGAAGCGGTTCCGCCGCCGGCCGGCTTCATACCGTTTGAGGGCGCGGGGCCGAACACGGGTGAGTCGATGCCGCTGTCCGGCTTGGCAGGATCCTTCACCACAGCCTTGCCCTTGAGCGGGCCGGTCGGCGTTCCGGCGGTCGCGGCGGCGGTACCGTCGTCACCCGAGCCGGGGTTGATGTACGGCGACATGTCCTTCGCCGGCGCCTGGCCGCCGTTGGTGATCGTGTTGCGGTCGGGCTTGGGAGCCGTCGAGCCATCGCCTTGGCGCACCGGCTGGGAGATCAGGCTGGTCCCGAGATCGTGCAATGTCGGCGTCAGATTCAGGAAGCGCCCGAAGAACGCCATCGCCTGGTTAATCACCTTTTGCTGCTGCGGCTCGAGCACGACATCGCCGTTGGGGTCCGGGCTTTCCTTGGGCATGTTGGGGTTCTTGCTGCCCGACTGGAAGATGGCCTTGAACCCGTTCAAGAGGTCCTTCGAATCGCCGGTCACCTTCTCGACGTAGTCCGGCGCGCCCAAGATCGTCGTCCACGGCCCCGGGGGGCCAAACTTCTCGAACACTACGTCCTTAGCGTAGTCGAGGATTTTCGCCCCCAGGGACTTGGCGGTGTCGGTGGCCGATGGCGCTGCAGCCGGCGGCGTGGTGGTGGTCGCTGGCGCTGGTGTGCCGCTGTCTTTGGCTTCTCGGGCCTTGATCGCCGCCGCTACTTCCGCGTCGGTCGGATTAATGCCGAGCCCACCTGAGACGTCATCCGCGTAACGCGGATCGATTCCGCCCGGCGACTGGCCTGGCGCTTTTCCGACTCCGGTCTGCGCCTGCATGTCCGCCATCACCAGGCTCAGGAAGTCGGGCCTGGCCGACGGATCTGTCCCGCTGCCGACGTTACCCATCTGATCAAGCGACTTGCCATATTGCGCGAGCAGTGACTGCATCGCGCTGTTCGCCAGCAGGCCGGTCAGCGCGGATCGAAATGCATTGGCGCCCGCCACGTCCGCGGCACTGGGCCGGTCGAAGGGATTCTGCGAGAGCGTAAGTCCGCCCGGCAGCGTCGTCGTTTTGCCGCTACCGACCGGCGACTTCCCAAGCGAGTTCGGGTCAATCGCTCCCTGCACTGCGCCGGCCAGGGTCGCCGTGGCGCCCGGCTTCAACACCGTACCGCGGCTGGGCGCCGGCGTCGTGACGATGCTCTTCGGCGCACTCACCGTCGTCGCTTTTGTCGTAGCGGTCGTTGCGGTCGCGGTGCTTACCACGTGAAGCGACGCGATGATCGGCGGCTTGGGCAAGGTCAGCACGGTGCTGGGAACGGTTACGGAAAACATCTGACGCGTTTCAAGATTCTCGAAAAACATGGGATCCTCGAATTTGAATTTGAAGGGTGTCGTGCGAAGGCAACGCTTCGCACAGCGGAACGAGGTAGGAATAACCCGTATGGCGAGCAATATTCGCCGCTGGCGCCTGTCGCGGCTGGGTGTCGTCAAGGGGTTGTCAGTACCGTTCCACGCCAGATCAAACCCGAGTCCGAACCGCTGGATTCCCCAATTCGCGCACCGCCCTGAATGGGGCAGGAGTAACAAACGGCGTTGCTGCTGACAAAACTAGCTACGCACACCGTGAACCACTACCATGCGTGAAACCCTATTCAGGAGGCATATGTTTGAATCGTTGGAGGAGAGACGGCTGTTGAGCGGCGCGACGCAGCAACCCGCGGGCGTGGGCGCTCATTTTCAACCCAAGGCGCACGGCCCGGCGAAGATCGTGCAAACGGGCGCGACGCTAACCATCAATAACGCCCATGACGTCGATATCATTGACGGCGCAACGGCGGGCCTGGTGGACGTTCACGACTTTGGCGGCAAGACCGACACGTCCTACGCGGGCATCACCACGTTGATCATCAACGGCACGCAGAGCGGCGACATCATCGGCATCGGCAACGACATCCTGAAAGTCACGATCAACGGTGGCGGTGGCGGCGACTCGATCACCGTCGCCGATAATGGGACCGGCTCAACCGTGGTGTACGCGGGCGCGGGAAACGATTCGATTCGGGTCAGCTCCACCCGCTTCAACGCCGGCACGAAAGTCTTCGGCGAAGCGGGCGACGATGTCTACAGCGGCCCCCCGGGCGTTTTCACGCAATGAAGACGCGTCAGCCTTGACGCCACTGCGTATCGTCGGCGTCGACCACCCACGAGGCCAGCCGCACCCAAAACGAGCA